>NZ_WWIA01000727.1 GCF_009870065.1 Streptomyces sp. SID5785
GGCTCAGCACCTCCGGCACGTCCCCCGTCGCCCGCACCCACCACAGCCGCTCACCGCCGGCCGCGACCGGTTCCTCCCACACGAGGTGCACACAGCCGGGCAGCGACACCAGAGAACCCGCGGGCCCGCCCGCGCGCGGGCGCGTGGTGCCCCGCCCGTCCGGATCCCGCAGCTCGACCGCCCACCGCCCGTCGTCACCGCGCGCCGAGAAGTGCACCACCACGCGCGCGTGGCCGAGCGTCCCGTCCACCGCAGCCGCCAGCGTGGGGGAGGTGTTCACGATCAGCAGGTCACCCGCGCGCAGCTCGCCCGGCAGGTCCGCGAACCGCCGGTGCGTCACCTCGGTGCCCCGCGACACCAGCATCCGCACCGACGACCGGTCGCGGCCCGGCCCCCGCTGCTCGGCCGGAACCCGTGCCGACAGCTCCTCCGGTACCCGCAGCGCGAGCGTCATCGGACCTCCCCCCGAGCGTCCTGGAGCACGGGCCCGGAGGCGCTCTCGAGCAGCGAGGGCGCCGCGTACCGGCCACTGGCCGGCCGCCGGTCGAACAGCAGCAGGAAAGCGGGGACGACGTCCTCCGGACGCGGCACCCCGCTGAGGTCCTCGTCCGGCTCGGCCGCCGCCAGCATCCCCGTGCGCATCCCGCCCGGGTCCACCGCCCACACCCGCAGCCCCGGCTCCTCCACCGCGAGCACCGCCGACAGCTGGTCGAGCGCCGCCTTCGTCGCCCCGTACCCGCCCCACGTGCCGTACGCCTCGGCCGCCGCGTCCGAACTCAGGCAGACCACCGTCCCGGCCGGCGCCGCGCGCAGCAGCGGCAGCGCCTCCTGGACCAGCCCCAGCGGGGCCACCACGTTGACCTCCAGCGCCGCCCGGAAGTCGTCCAGGGAGTACGTGCCGAGCGGCGCCAGCGGGACCGAGCCCAGCACGCCCGCGTTGTTCACCAGCAGATCGAGCCCGCCGAGCTCCCGGGCCGCCGCCACCAGCTCCCGCCGGTGACCGCCGTCCGCGACGTCACCGGCCAGCGCCGTGACCGCGCCCCCGTGCCGCCGCAGCGCCGCCGCGGCCTCCTCCAGCGGCCCCGCGGACCGCGCGTCGAGCACCAGGTCCCAGCCCCGCCCCGCGAGCGCCTCCGCCAGCGCCCGGCCGAACCCCCGCGAGGCCCCCGTGATGATCGCAACCGCCATGACAACCGTCCCCTTGGTCCGTGAGATAACCGCTGCCCGTGGTCCCGACGCCCCGGTCCCGGGCCGTCGTCCTCGGTGCTGTCCTCACCGTAGGAACCGGCCGTGCCCCGGCACCTCCGGCGCGGGTCGCGACGGCCCAGGGCCCTTCGCCCTACGCCCCACGGCCTAGGCGGGCGCCGCCACAGGTCCGATACGCGCTGTCACCGCCCGCCGGTACGGTGATCCCATGAGTGAGGGACCCCCGTCAGGCCTGGCCGCCGTCAGCGCCGCGCTCCTGGCCATGAGCCGGCATCTCGAGGTGCGCGACGTCCTCAAGACGATCGTCGCCTCGGCCCGCGAGCTGCTCGACGCCGAGTACGCGGCGCTCGGCGTGCCCGACGACCACGGCGGCTTCGCCCAGTTCGTCGTCGACGGCGTCAGCGACGCCCAGTGGAAGGCCATCGGCCCGCTGCCGCGCCAGCACGGCATCCTCGCCGCGATGCTGCGCGACGCCCGCACCGAGCGCCTCGCCGACGTCCGCAAGGACCCGCGCTTCGAGGGCTGGCCGTCCGCCCACCCCGACATGTCCGACTTCCTCGGCCTGCCCGTCAAGGACGGCGACGAGACGATCGGCGCCCTCTTCCTGGCCAACAAGCGCTGCCCCAAGCCCGAGGGCGGCTGCGGCTTCACCGAGGAGGACGAGCAGCTGCTCGGCATCCTCGCCCAGCACGCCGCGATCGCCCTCACCAACGCCCGGCTCTACGAGCGCAGCCGCGAACTCACCATCGCCGAGGAGCGCTCCCGCCTCGCGCACGAACTGCACGACGCCGTCAGCCAGAAGCTGTTCTCCCTGCGCCTGACCGCGCAGGCCGCGGCGACCCTCGTCGACCGCGACCCGGCCCGCGCCAAGGACGAACTGCAGCACGTGGTCGGCCTCGCCGCGGAGGCCGCGGACGAACTGCGCGCGGCCGTCGTCGAGTTGCGGCCCGCCGCGCTCGACGAGGACGGCCTCGTGGCCACCCTGCGTACCCAGATCCAGGTCATGGACCGGGCCCACGGCGCCCACGTCACGTTCGACACCTGCGGCATCAAGGCGCTGCCCGCCGCCCAGGAAGAGGCCCTGCTGCGCGTCGCCCAGGAGGCCCTGCACAACGCGCTGCGCCACTCCGGCGCCGCCGAGGTCCGCGTCACGCTCGACAAGCGAGGCCCCGGCGCGGTGCTGCGCGTCACCGACGACGGCCGCGGCTTCGAGCCGCACACGACACGGCGCGCGGGACGCCACCTCGGCCTGGTCTCCATGCGGGACCGGGCGAGCGGTGCCGGCGGCCGCCTCACAGTGGAATCGGCGCCCGGCAAGGGCACCACGATCGAGATGGAGGTCCCCGGTGGCTGACCGGATCAAGGTGCTGTTGGTGGACGACCACCAGGTCGTCCGCCGGGGCCTGCGCACGTTCCTCGAGGTCCAGGACGACATCGACGTCGTCGGCGAGGCCGCCGACGGGGCCGAGGGCGTCGCCCGCGCCGAGGAGCTGAAGCCCGACGTCGTCCTCATGGACGTCAAGATGCCGGGCATGGACGGGGTCGACGCCCTGCGCCGCCTGCGTGAACTGGCCAACCCGGCCAAGGTGCTGATCGTCACCAGCTTCACCGAGCAGCGCACCGTGGTGCCCGCCCTGCGCGCCGGCGCCGCCGGGTACGTCTACAAGGACGTCGACCCCGACGCCCTGGCCGGAGCCATCCGCTCCGTGCACGCCGGACACATCCTGCTCCAGCCCGAGGTGGCCGGCGCGCTGCTCTCGCAGGAGGAGGTCAACAGCGGACAGGGCCGCGGGGGTTCGCTCACCGACCGCGAGCGCGAGGTGCTCGGCCTGATCGCCGACGGCCGGTCCAACAGGGAGATCGCGCGCGCCCTCGTCCTCTCCGAGAAGACCGTGAAGACCCACGTGTCGAACATCCTGATGAAGCTCGATCTGGCGGACCGCACCCAGGCCGCGCTGTGGGCCGTGCGGCACGGCATCGCCGGCTGACCGGGACCCGTGCGCTCCGGCGCACTACTGCACGCGACCGCCCGCGGTTCCCTTCCGGTCGGAGATTCATACTGTCGTGTGGATGTCCCCCGTACGGCGCATCCCCTGCCGTGGTGCCGCGTTCTCCAGTGCGTGCTGCGGCGGCTGGCCGTGGCGATCGCTAGGAGGACCAAGAAGTGAAGAACCTGAAGAAGGCCGCTGCCGTCACCCTCGTCGCCGGTGGCCTGGTCGCCGCCGGTACCGGCATCGCCTCCGCCACGGACGGCGGCGCGCACGCGGGCGGCAAGGCCGTGCACTCCCCGGGCGTCGTCTCGGGCAACGTGATCCAGGCCCCGATCCACATCCCCGTGAACGTCGTGGGCAACACGGTGAACGTGGTCGGCCTGCTGAACCCCGCGTTCGGCAACCTCGGCGTCAACAACTGACGCACTCCGGGGTCCCAGACCTTCCGGCCCCTCGGGTACACCCCGGGGGGCCGGCCCGCGTTCTGCCGCAGGCGCGCCGCCCGTTGACCCCATCGGGGGTGATCACCAGGCGCCCCGTGTCCTCCCCGGAGCGCTCACGTTGCTCACCGCGAGGCCCCACGCCGGGGTCATCGGCAATATCTGGAGGAAGACTTCTCATGAACATCGCCAAGAAGGCCGCCCTGGTCGTCGCCGTCGCCGGTCTGGCCGCAGGTGCCTCCGCGGGCGCCGCCTTCGCCGACTCCGAGGCCGAGGGCGTCGCCGCCGGTTCGCCCGGCGTCGCGTCCGGCAACCTGGCGCAGGTCCCGGTCCACGTCCCGGTGAACGCCACGGGCAACTCGGTCAACGTGATCGGCCTCCTGAACCCGGCCTTCGGCAACGCCTCCGCGAACAACTGAGGCCGACCCGCCCCCACCAGAGGCCCCGCGCACTCCTCCGCGGGGCCTCTGGCGTGCGCCCGTCCCGTCCCTCGCGCACCGGGTGACACCGTGCGGCCCGTCGCGCTTCGCGTCAGCCCCGCTCCCGCTCCTCCACCACCGAGTTGTACGCCGCGACCAGGGCCCGCCGGGCCGTGCGTTCCACCGGGCGCAGAGCCACCGCCCGCGCCCCCATCTCCGACGCGCTCACGGCCCCGCCGTGCCCGCTCCCGTACGCCACGTCCACCAGCAGGCCCACGCGCTGGGCCAGCTCGAGCACCCGCACCGCCCGCGGCGGGTAGCCCGGGGCGAGCGCCTCGCGGCCCCGCTCCGCCCGCGCCCGGTACGCGTCCACGGCCGCGTCGGCCACCGGGCCCGACCCCGCCACGTCGAGCCGGGTCAGCACCTGCGTCGCCTCGCGCAGCGCCTCCGCCAGCTCCCGCTCGGCCTCGCCCAGCGACGGCACGTCCGCGGGCGGCGCCTCCCGCACCGGCAGGCAGTGCCACAGCACCTCCGCGTGCACATCGCCCTCGGGCCCGGCCTCGTACACCTCGGGGACCAGTCCGAGCGCGGCCCCGAAGCAGACGACGGCCTCCTCGGCCTCCAGCGCCCGCGCGTTGAACTCCGGCGGCCCGCTCAGCCCCAGCGGATGCCCCGGCGCGGGCAGCGCGACCCGCAGCCCGGTCACCCCGAGTGCCCGCAGCCGCCCGAGCGCGAGCGTGAGACCGACCGGGCCGCTCTCCCCGGGAATTTCCTCGACCCGGTGCACCGCGTCCTCGCCCACGATCGAGAGAGCGGCGTCATCAGGGCCGACAAATCCGGCCAACAGTGCATTTCCCCACGCCGCCAGGCGGCCTGAGCGAGGTTCCGAGAGCATGCGCTCCACCTTAGAAGCCCGACAGACCCGCAAAAGCCCGACCGATGGAAGGGACCGCGCGACCGGTGGCGTAGGTTTTACCTGGGGAAGCGTCCGACCGTCACGAGCGGCAGCCCGGCGGACGCACGAGACTGCCGAGACTGCAATGGGAGACAACGCGCTCATGAGCGATGTACTGGAGCTGGAGGACGTATCCGTGGTCCGCGAGGGCCGGGCTCTGGTGGACCAGGTCTCCTGGTCGGTGAAGGAGGGGGAGCGCTGGGTCATCCTCGGCCCGAACGGCGCCGGCAAGACCACCCTCCTCAACGTCGCCTCGAGCTACCTCTTCCCGAGCCAGGGCACCGCCACCGTCCTCGGCGAGACCCTCGGCAAGCCCGGCACCGACGTCTTCGAGTTGCGCCCCCGCATCGGCATCGCCGGTATCGGCCTCGCCGAGAAGCTCCCCAAGCGCCAGACCGTCCTGCAGACGGTGCTCACCGCCGCCTACGGGATGACCGCCGGCTGGCAGGAGGAGTACGAGGACGTCGACGAACAGCGCGCCCGCGCCTTCCTCGACCGCCTCGGCATGAGCGACTTCCTGGACCGCAGGTTCGGCACGCTCTCCGAGGGCGAGCGCAAGCGCACCCTCATCGCCCGCGCCCTGATGACCGACCCCGAGCTGCTGCTCCTCGACGAGCCGGCCGCCGGGCTCGACCTCGGCGGCCGCGAGGACCTGGTCCGCCGCCTCGGCCGGCTCGCCCGCGACCCGATCGCCCCCTCCATGATCATGGTCACGCACCACGTGGAGGAGATCGCCCCCGGCTTCACGCACGTCCTGATGATCCGCCAGGGCAAGGTCCTCGCCGCGGGCCCCATCGAGCTGGAGCTCACCTCCCGCAACCTGTCCCGCTGCTTCGGCCTCCCGCTGGTCGTCGAGCAGAAGGGCGAGCGCTGGACGGCGACCGGCCTGCCCCTCGGCTGACCCACGGGCCCGCCCGCCGCCCACGGACCCGCCGGCCGGTCGCGCCCGGGGACCCCGCACGGGATCGTCCCCTGTCGGCGCGGCCACTCGCGGACCTACCATGACCGGTGTGGCAGACATCGACGCATGGGTGTGGTGGCTGATCGCAGCGGCCGCACTCGGAATCCCCCTGGTCATCACCGCCATGCCCGAGTTCGGCATGTTCTCCGTGGGCGCCGTCGCCGGCGCCGTGACGGCCGGACTCGGCGGCGGCATCGTCCCCCAGGTCCTCGTCTTCGTCGTGGTCTCGTGCGCGCTCATCGCCGTCGTCCGGCCCATCGCCGCACGCCACCGCGCCGGACAGCCCCAACTCGCCACCGGAATCGACGCGTTGAAAGGCAAACAGGCGGTCGTCGTCGAGCGCGTCGACCGCCGCGGCGGCCGCATCAAACTCGCCGGTGAGATCTGGTCCGCCCGCGCCCTCGACGGCGACGCGGTCTTCGAACCCGAGCAACAGGTCGACGTCGTCGACATCGAGGGCGCCACCGCGATCGTCATGTGAACCCGAACGTGGCCTGAACTCCCCGCGCAGCACAGGCGGTTCTGACAGACTCTTCGAGCAAGATCCCATGATCTTCCGACCGCGCCGCTTCCCGGCGAACCGCGACGGCCGGAGCGACGACGAGCGAAGGGCACAGGAGACGCGATGTCAGCGATCATCATCGTCCTGATCATTCTGGTGGTGTTGGTCTTCATCGCCCTGATCAAGACCATCCAGGTCATCCCCCAGGCCAGCGCGGCCATCGTGGAGCGGTTCGGCCGCTACACGCGCACGCTGAACGCCGGCCTGAACATCGTGGTCCCGTTCATCGACTCGATCCGCAACCGCATCGACCTGCGCGAGCAGGTCGTCCCCTTCCCGCCGCAGCCGGTGATCACCCAGGACAACCTGGTCGTCAACATCGACACCGTCATCTACTACCAGGTGACCGACGCGCGAGCCGCCACGTACGAGGTCGCCAGCTACATTCAGGCCATCGAGCAGCTCACCGTCACCACCCTGCGCAACATCATCGGCGGCATGGACCTCGAGCGGACCCTGACCTCCCGCGAGGAGATCAACGCGGCACTGCGCGGCGTCCTCGACGAAGCCACCGGCAAGTGGGGCATCCGCGTCAACCGCGTCGAGCTCAAGGCCATCGAACCGCCGACCTCCATCCAGGACTCGATGGAGAAGCAGATGCGCGCCGACCGCGACAAGCGCGCCGCGATCCTCACCGCCGAGGGCATCCGCCAGTCCCAGATCCTCACCGCCGAGGGCGAGAAGCAGTCGGCGATCCTGCGCGCCGAGGGTGAGGCCCGCGCCGCGGCCCTGCGTGCCGAGGGCGAGGCCCAGGCCATCCGCACGGTCTTCGAGTCGATCCACGCGGGCGACCCCGACCAGAAGCTGCTCTCGTACCAGTACCTCCAGATGCTCCCGAAGATCGCCGAGGGCGACGCCAACAAGCTCTGGATCGTGCCCAGCGAGATCGGCGACGCCCTCAAGGGCCTGTCCGGCGCGATCGGCAACTTCGGCCCCATGGGCGGCGGTTCCGCCCCGGCCGCCGCCACCACGGGCAAGGAGCGCCGCGAGCAGCCCCCCATCGACTGACCGCGCCGCACGCGCGGACGCAGCGGGCCCGCCGACCTCCCGGTCGACGGGCCCGCTTCCGTACGGGAGCACTACGCCGCGGCCGCGCCCTGGTTCAGCCAGTCCGGCAGCGCCTCCAGCTCACCCGCGCCGAGCGACAGCAGCATCGCATCGGCCGGCGTCGGCTCGAACGGCTGCCTGAGCAGCGGCATCCCGGCCTCCTCAGGAGTCCGGTCGGCCTTGCGGTGATTGTCCTCGGCGCAGGACGCCACCGTGTTCAACCACGCGTCCGCACCGCCCTGCGAACGCGGCACGACGTGGTCCACGGTCGTGGCCCGCCGGCCGCAGTACGCGCACCGGTGCCGGTCCCGCACGAGCACACCCCGCCTGGACCAGGGCGCGCGTCTTCGGAACGGCACCCGTACGTACCTGCAGAGTCTGATCACCCGGGGCGCCGGGATGTCGAGCGCGGCACCGCGCATGCGCAGAACGGGGTGGGCCTGCTCGACGACGGCCTTGTCCTGAAGCACCAGCACGACGGCTCGGTTCAGCGTCACCGTCGAGAGCGGCTCGAAGCTCGCGTTGAGCACCAGTGTGTCCCGCATCCTGCCCACCTCCCGTACGCAGCGGATCACCCCTCGGCGTCCGTGCGTCAACTCTGGCCGTGCACGCCGAGATGGACAACGCAATAAAAACTGCCCGTCCCCGGCCACTTTCATGACCGGGGACGGGCAAACGTTCGGTGAACCCTGACGCGGGGTGCTATCCCTCGGCGGGCGCCGCGTACTCCGCGAGGACCTGAGCGCGCGCGAGCGTGTGGAAGCGCAGG
Organism: Streptomyces sp. SID5785; assembly: GCF_009870065.1. Classification (GTDB taxonomy): domain Bacteria; phylum Actinomycetota; class Actinomycetes; order Streptomycetales; family Streptomycetaceae; genus Streptomyces. The sequence goes on from NZ_WWIA01000727.1 coordinate 8,351, forward strand.
TTGAACCCGACGACCGCAGGCGACGCGTCCGCGTCCGGGCCGAGCTTCTCCGCGTCGACCGCGTACACCGTGAACACGTACCGGTGCGCCGGATCCCCGGGCGGCGGCGCCGCACCCCCGAAGTCCTTCGTCCCGTAGTCGTTGCGCACCTGGACGGCGCCCTCCGGCAGACCGTCGAACGCACCGGAACCCGCACCGGCCGGCAGCTCCGTCACCGACACCGGGATGTCGAACACGGACCAGTGCCAGAAGCCGCTGCCCGTCGGCGCGTCCGGATCGAAGCACGACACGGCGAAGCTCCTGGTCTCCGGCGGGAAACCCTCCCACCGCAGATGCGGCGACGTGTTCCCGGCGGCGTACACCTGAGCGTCCCGCAGCACGCCACCCGGCTCGAAGCTCTCGCTCACCACGGTGAACGACGGCACCTGCGGATGAAAGTCATGAGGAAGCGGAGCCCTCGTAGGCTGCTCGGTCACAACGACACCTCCTGGTTCGGCAGAGACAGAGAGACAGAGAGGAGCCGGAAACGGAGCCCGGCCCTCCCCGAAACCCTAGAACCAGTTCCGCTTCCCGCCGACCTCGGACAGCCACTGGTGCAGATACGCCGACCAGTCCGTGCCCTGGAAGTCGTGGTGCCCGACCACGAACGACCGGAACGTGTCGCTGCTCTCGCTGAACAGCCCCGGCTTCTTGTCCATCTCCAGGACGACGTCCATCTCCCGGTCGTCCGCCACGAAGCTCAGCTCCACCTGGTTCAGCCCGCGGTACTGCTGCGGCGGGTAGAACTCCACCTCCTGGTAGAAGGGCAGCTTCTGGCGGGTCCCGCGGATGTGGCCGCGCTCCATGTCCGCACTCTTGAAGCGGAAGCCCAGCGAGATGAAGGCGTCCAGGATCGCCTGCTGCGACGGCAGCGGATGCACGTTGATCGGGTCGAGGTCACCGGAGTCCACCGCACGGGCGATCTCCAGCTCCGTGCTCACCCCGATGTTCATCCCGCGCAGCGACTGCCCGTCGATCATCGTGACCGGCGTCTCCCACGGGATCTCGAACCCGAAGGGCACCGCGTGCACCCCGCCGGCCTTCAGCTCGAAGGCACCGCCCAGGCGCACCTTCGTGAACACGATGTCCTGCTTGGTCTCCTGGTCCGCGCCCTCGACCTCGACGCGCGCCTGCAGTCCGACCGAGAGCCCCTCGATGTCCTGGTCGACGGAGCCGCCCTGGATCCGCACCTCGCCCTGCACGACTCCACCGGGCACGACATTGACCTCGGTGAGCACGGTCTCCACGGACGCCCCGCCCGCACCCAGACTCGCCAACAGTCGCTTGAACCCCATGAACGATCTCCTCCGTAAGAGAACGGCTGCTACTCGACGACTACTACTTCTGCTGCTTACTGCTGACTACAAACGCGCTGGGCCCGCGCCCGGTTCCGCCCGGACCCCCGACCGCCCTGGACTACCCTCGGGCGGCATGATCGCGGCCCCTGACCGTACGCCCCTCACCCGGGACTTCTTCGACCGCCCGGTCCTCGAAGTCGCCCCCGACCTCCTCGGACGCACCCTGGTGCGCCGCGGCCCGGACGGCCCGATCGCGCTGCGCCTGACCGAGGTGGAGGCCTACGACGGCGCCAACGACCCGGGCTCGCACGCCTTCCGAGGGGAGACCCGCCGCAATCGCGTGATGTTCGGACCGCCCGGACACGTGTACGTCTACTTCACCTACGGCATGTGGCACTGCTTGAACTTCGTCTGCGGTCCGCCGGGCCGGGCGAGCGGGGTACTGCTCCGCGCCGGCGAGGTGACCGAAGGCGTCGAGCTCGCCCGTAAACGTCGAGAATCGGCCCGGCACGACAAGGAACTGGCCAAAGGGCCGGCCCGGCTCGCCACCGCTCTGGCAGTGGACCGTGCCCTGGACGGCACCGACGCCTGCGGCCCGGCCGACTCCCCACTCGCGATCCTGCGGGGGACCCCGGTCCCGGCCGACCAGGTGAGGAGCGGTCCGCGCACCGGAGTCTCGGGAGACGGGGCGGTGCACCCGTGGCGCTTCTGGATCGCGGACGACCCGACGGTCAGCCCCTATCGGCCGCACACACCCCGCCGCCGCTCGGCTTGACTCTGTCGTGGCGGATCCGTAATGTGGCCCGAGCCGCTGAACCGGATCCGGCTATCAGCCACCCACCGGAAGCGGCCAAACCACTACCTACGACTTCCCTCAGCGGGGTCTTTTTCGGCGTGCCCGCATGTCGAAATTCGAACCCGCGGATCTCGATTATGAGACACCGAGGAAATCGGCTAACGTAGCGGTCACGCCGAAAGGCAAAGGCCCTCCAACGGCCACCGGAAACGAATTCCGAACCGGAAACGGAACGGAAAAAGGATCTGGTAAGGTTGGAAACGCAAGACCGAAGGGAAGCGCCCGGAGGAAAGCCCGAGAG
>NZ_WWIA01000728.1 GCF_009870065.1 Streptomyces sp. SID5785
CCGCACGCCCTTCTCCCGTACCTTCCGGGAGAAGATCTTCCCGCCGCTGACCGCGGTGGTGCTGGTGATCCTGCTCTGGCAGGGCCTGGTGTCGTTCGGCATTGTCGACGACCCGACCAAGCTGCCGCCGCCGTCGGCGGTGTGGGACGAGGTCGGCGACGCGTGGCTGAAGGGCGAACTGCTCGGCTACATCTGGACCAGCGTCTCGCGCGGCCTGCTCGGCTTCTGCTTCGCACTGCTCATCGGCACGCCGCTCGGCCTGCTGGTGTCCCGGGTGAAGTTCGTGCGGGCGGCGATCGGCCCGGTGCTGTCGGGTCTGCAGTCGCTGCCGTCGGTGGCGTGGGTGCCGCCGGCCGTCCTGTGGCTCGGCCTGGACAACTCGATGATGTACGCGGTGATCCTGCTCGGCGCCGTGCCCTCCATCGCCAACGGCCTGGTGTCCGGCGTGGACCAGGTGCCGCCGCTGTTCCTGCGGGCCGGCCGCACCCTCGGCGCGACGGGGCTGCGCGGCCTGTGGCACGTCGTGCTGCCCGCCGCGCTGCCGGGCTACCTCGCCGGCCTCAAGCAGGGCTGGGCGTTCTCCTGGCGCTCGCTGATGGCGGCCGAGATCATCGCCAACTCGCCCGACCTGGGCGTGGGTCTCGGCCAGCTCCTGGAGAACGGCCGCACGGCCAGCTCGATGCCCATGGTCTTCCTCGCCATCCTGCTCATCCTGATCGTCGGCATCGTCATCGACCTGCTGATCTTCAGCCCGCTTGAGCGCCGCGTGCTGCGCAGCCGCGGTCTCCTCGTCCGGAACTGAGACCTCCCATGCAGCCCCGACCCGTCCTTCTGGTCATCGCCCACGGCAGCCGCGACCCGCGGCACGCCGCGACGGTGCACGCCCTCGTCCGCGAGGTGCGGGCACAGCGGCCGGGGCTGCGGGTGGAGACCTCGTTCCTGGACTTCAACGTGCCGGGCCCGCTCGGGGTCCTCGAGTCCCTGGCGGCCGAGGGCGTGCGCGACGTGGTCGCCCTCCCGCTCCTGCTGACCCGGGCCTTCCACGCGAAGTCCGACATCCCGGCGGTCCTGAAGGCGGCCCCGCGCGGTCTGCGCATCCACCGCGCGGACGTCCTCGGGCCGTCGCCGCTCCTGCTCGCGGCCCTGGACCGCCGCCTGTACGAGGCCGGGCTCACCCCGGCCGACCGGCCCACGACCGGGGTCGTGCTGGCCTCGGCGGGCTCCTCCGACCCGGAGGCGATCGCAGTGATCGCAGCAATCGCGCGGGAGTGGCGGCACACCGGTTGGTGCGCCGTGCGGCCTGCGTTCGCCTCCGCATCCCTGCCCCGCACCGAGGACGCGGTCCGTGCCCTGCGCGCGGACGGCTGCGCCCGGGTCGCGGTGGCCCCCTACGTCCTGGCGCCGGGCCGGCTCCCGGACCGGATCGCGGCGGGCGCGGCGGACGCCGACGTCCTCGCCGGGGTCCTCGGTCCCGCTCCGGAGGTGGCGCGGGTGCTGGTCGAGCGCTACGACGAGGCGCTGGTCGGCGAGTTGACCGCGCTGGGGGCCTGAGCGCAGAGCCGGTCCCCGAGCTCGCTGTGCGCGTACCGCACGCTGCGCCCGCTGCGGGTGCGCACGAGGAGACCCGCGTCGTAGAGGACGGAGAGGTGCTGGCTGACCGCGCCGGGGGTGACGTCGAGGCGGTGGGCCAGCTCGGTGGTGGACGCGGGGTCGGACAGCAGGCGCAGGATGCGGGCCCGTGGTGCGCCCAGGAGGCGGTCGAGGGCGGCCGCGGTGGCCGGTGGCGGGGTCTGGGAGAGCAGCGCGCGACCGCGGGCCGGATAGCAGAGCAGCGGCGGCAGCGCGTAGTCGATGTTCGTGTGCGCGCCGAGGGCGAACATCGTGGGGACCAGGACGAGTCCGCGCCCGCCGATCTCGATGTCGGCCTCGGGCCAGGGGTTGCGGTCGAGCTTCTTGGTCATGGTGAGGACCTCGCCGTCCCAGCTGAGCCGGGGGTCGAGGCTCGCGAACAGGCCGCGTGCGCCCTCCTCGGCGAGGACCTTGCCGCGGTGCGCGAGGTCGGCCTCCAGGAGGGAGTGCACGCGCGGCCACCAGTCGGGGGCGAGACAGGTGCGCCAGTAGGCGTCCAGGGCCCGGCAGATGCGGTCGAGCAGGCGCGCGGGGTCGGCGAGTCCGTCGCGCAGCACCGGTGGCAGGGCGTCCGCGGCCGGGCCGTACGCGGCGGTGATGTCGGGACCCAGCACGTGGGGCGGGGTGGCGGCGAGGGCGGCGAGCTGGCGGTCGAAGGCGGGGCGTGGCCGGTCGGGGCGCGGGGTGAGGAAGTCCGGGATCCACAGGCTCGGGGCGATCAGCGCGGTCAGGAGCTCGGTGTCGAGGCGGCGGAAGGCGGGGCCGAGGCGGCGCAGCCAGGGCCGCTGGTGCGGATAGCGGGCGGGGTCGCGCCAGCAGCGCAGCGAGTAGACGGCCTCCTGGAGCGGGGAGTACGCGAAGGAGGTGCGGGCGAGGTCGCCGACCACGAAACGGAACTCGATCATCGGCCGTTCCCCCCTCCTCTCCTGTCGTGCCGGGCCGGACCGAGCCGTGCCGTGCCGTGCCGTGCCAGGCCGTGCCAGGCCGTGATGTTTAGCCAGAGGCTAAAGGATTGTCGCCGGAGCGGGGAAGCCCCGTTTGCTGGGGGCATGACCACGTCACCCCCCGTCGCGGCCCCGGCCGCCGCTCCCGCCACCCGCCTCGGCGGGCTCCTGCCGACCGATCCGCTGCTGCTGCGCCTGTCGCTGTTCACCCTCCTCAACGCCTTCGGCCGGGGCCTGTTCTTCCCGGTCAGCGTGCTGTACTTCACGCGCGTCATCGGTCTCGGCGCCACCTCGGTCGGTGTCGGTCTGACGATCGCGGGCCTGTTCGGGCTGGCGGCCGGGGTGCCCGCGGGGCGTGCCTCGGACCGCTGGGGCCGGCGGCCGGTGCTCACGGCGTTGTGGACCGGCTGCGGACTGACGCTGGCCGCGTACACCGTGATCGGCTCGTACGCGGCGTTCCTGGCGACCGCGATCGCCTACGCGGCGCTGAGCCAGGCGAGCATGGGCGTGCGCAACGCGCTCTACGCGGACGTGCTGCCGCCCGCGACCCGGGTGGAGGGCCGGGCGCACCTGCGGATGGTGACCAATGTCGGCATGGGGGTCGGCGGCGGGTTCGGGGCGCTCGCCCTGCAGTGGGACAGCCGGGCCGGGTACACGACGCTGATCCTGCTGGACGCGGTCGCGTTCGCCGGGTCGGCGCTGATGGTGCTGCGGCTGCCGGGCACCGCGGGACGGCGGCCCGCCGAGGACACCCCGGCCGGCAGCCGCTGGCGCGCGGTGCGCGATCTGCCGTTCCTCGCGGTGACCTGCTGCAATGCCGTACTGGCGTTGCAGTACGGCCTGTTGGAGGTGGGGCTGCCGCTGTGGATCGTCGAGCACACGGACGCCCCACGCTGGTCGGCGGCCCTGCTGATGATCCTCAACTGCGTGCTGGTGGCGCTGCTCCAGGTGCGGGCGACGCGGGGCGTGACGGACCTGGCGCGTGCGGTCCGGGCGATGCGGCGCTCGGGACTGCTGCTCGTCCCGGCCTGCGCGGCGTTCGCCGCGGCGGCCGGTCTCGGTCCTGCGGCGGCGCTCGCGGTGCTGGTGGCGGGCGCGGTGCTCCAGGTGTTCGCCGAGATCCTGTCGGCGGCGGGCGGCTGGACGGTCGGCTACGGCCTGGCGGACGCCCGCGCGCAGGGCGTCTACCAGGGCGTGTTCAACTCGGGGCAGGCCGCCGCGACGATGGCCGCGCCCGCGCTGGTGACGGTGACCGCGATCGAGCACGGCCCGGTCGGCTGGACCGTGCTCGCGGTGCTGTTCGTCGGGGCGGGGCTGGCGACCGGCCCCGCGGTGCGGCTGGCCCGGCGGGACGACTGGCGCGGCGAGTGACGCCGGAACGCGCGGCGCCGCCGGGCCTGCCCCGTGCTCAGCGCGGGTCGCGACCGCTCAGCGCCAGCGCGCGGGTGAACGCGGTGGCGCCGTCGGCCGGAGGGACGGCCTCGGCGAATCCCTCGTACTGGCGGTACGTCGCGGCGTTGTCGGTCACGACGTCGAGGACCAGCCGGCCGGTGGCGTCGGAGACCTTGAAGTCCTGCCCGGTGGCGCGGGCCACGTCCCAGCCGTGCAAGGCCAGTTCGAGCAGGAGCAGGGAGGCGACCTCGGGCGCCGCCTGGCGGGCGAACCCCAGGTCGATCTCGCCCTCCCACACCGCGGGCCCGGCCCAGGCGGCGACGGCGATGTCGAGCCGGGCGGCGAAGTCCGCGGCCCAGCCGGGGTCGGCGGTGAAGTCGCGGGCGGTCAGCGCGTCGGGCAGCGGGGTGCGCAGCGCACGGTGCTCCAGGCCGTGGGCGCCGTGGAGCACCCAGTGGTTCACCAGCGTGCGCACGTCCCAGCCGGCGCAGCCGGAGGGCGCGCCGAGCCGCTCGGGACCGACGCCCGCCGCGACCCGGGCGGACTCGGCGGCACACTCGGTCAGGGACGGGTGCAGGTTCTCGCGTCGCAGTTCGGTGTCCATGTCCACGACGGTACGGACGCGGCGGGGGCCGCGGCTTGAACAAACGCGACAGTGCCGGTGCGGTCAGCCGGCGGCGCGTGCGTTGACGGCCGCGACGAGCACGTCGACGGGGGTCGCGCCGGGCGGCTGAGCGTCCCGCGCGGCCTGTGCGGCCCTTTCCTGGAGGACGTCGTTGACCGGGGTCGGCACCCCGTGCAACCGGCCGAGCAGGGCGATCTCGCCGTTCAGGTAGTAGGTCTCGATGGTGCCGGTGCCGCGCAGCAGCGACTGCCAGGACGAACCGCCGCCGCGCGGGGCGCCCTCGAAGGGTTCGAGCCGGATCCGGTCCCCGCGCACCCGGCGCTCCTCCTCCTGGTCCGCGTACGGGACGCCGGCGGCGGCCAGGACGGCCTCGCCCTCGGCGCGGGCCCGGGCGAACAGGGACCGTCCGGCGTCGGAGTCGATGACGCCGGAGACCGCCTCGATCGCGTTGGCGAGATTGGCCAGGAGCTTGGCGTACTTGAAGCGCATGACGTCGTCCACGACCGGTGCGTCGAACCGGGAGCTGCCGAGCGCGGCGGCGATCTCGTGCGTGGTGGCGTCGGCGCCGGACGGGTAGCGGCCGAGGTGCAGGATGCCGGTGAGGGGGGTGCCGTCGGCGCGGACGACGCCCGGTTCGACGAAGCTCGCGGGCAGCCACACGCACATGGCGTGCACGTGCGCGAAGACCCGCAGCGCGAGGCGTTCGCTCTCGACGCCGTTCTGCGCGCACACCAGCGGGAGCCTGGCGGCGGCGGTGCCGCCGCCCGCGACGGGCCGGCCGGCCCAGGCGCCGAGCGCCGCGGTGGTGTCCTGGGTCTTCACGGCGAGCACGAGGACGTCGTCGGCGCGCAGGGTGCCGAGCTCCTCGGGCCCGGCCACGACGGGGGGCCGCACGGTGTGGACCCCGTCCGGGGTCTGCAGCCGCAGGCCGTGGGCCCGCAGCGCCTCGTACTGGCTGCCGCGTGCGACGAGCACGACCTCGTGTCCGGATCCGGCCAGCCGCCCGCCCAGGGCGCCGCCGATCGCACCTGCTCCGATGATGACGTAGCGCATGGGGCGAGCCTTTCACGCCTGCTCGGTGAGCTCCACGAGCTTGCTGACGGTGTTCCAGTTCCGGCTGGTCGCGATCAGGCCCTTGGTGAGGGCGGGCGCGGCGAGCCGGGCGCCGAGCTTCGAGGTGCCGAGTCCGTCCGGCGCGTAGAGGTAGAGCACGCGGTCGCCGAGCCGGTAGTCCTCGGGCGCGTACGCGGCGGCGTCGACGGCGGCGAAGCGGTCCGGGGTGACGGGCTCGGAGAAGTAGGTGACGTGCAGTTGCCGCCCCTCCAGCTCGGCGGCGGGGAAGGGGCAGGCGTCGCGCACCGCGGCCAGATAGGCGTGGTCGCGCACGACGATGTCGACGGGGAAGCCGAACTCCGCGGCGACGGCCGCCTCCAGCTCGCGCGCGAGGGCGTCCTCGTCGCGGGCGGCGGAGCTGAACGCCGCGTTGCCGCTCTGCAGGTAGGTCTGTACGCCGGTGTGCCCGAGCCCCTCGATGAGCGGGCGCAGCCGCGCCATCGGGACCTTCTTCGCCTTGACCGAGCCGCCGACGTTGATGCCGCGCAGCAGGGCCGCGTATCGCGTGATCGCCATGGCCACACCATAGGACGACCGCCGCGCCCCGTGGGGGTGAGCGCGGCGGTCGCCGGTCGGGGGTCGCCCGGTGTTACTCGACGATCTTCAGGAGCTTGTTCGGGGTGCCCTCA
>NZ_WWIA01000077.1 GCF_009870065.1 Streptomyces sp. SID5785
TAGGAACGCTCCGACCAGGTTCAGCACGGCGGACATGGCCACCGCCGTCTTCGGCTTGAGGGCGCCGGTCGAGATGGTCGTGGCCATCGCGTTGGCGGTGTCGTGGAAACCGTTGGTGAAGTCAAAGACCAGTGCGGTAACGATCACGATCGCGAGGAGCAGCGTGATGTGTTCCATTTACCCAGGCTTCGGTTGGACGTCAGTGGCACGGTGAACGTAGGCAAGCCGGGTGAACGGAAGATGAACTGGGCGGGGCGTCATGGTGACCCGAAGCGGAGGGCGGCCGCTCCGCTTGTCGCGGGGCGGCCGCCGTCGTTCCGGATCGAGGGCCCCGGGGCCCCCGGAACGCGGGGTTCCGCGGGGGGTGGGCTACCCCCGGGCGAACCGCTTGAGCTGGGCCGTGGAGCCGTTGAAGAGATTCTGGTCACCCGGCAGGCTGCCCTTGTTCGCGTACTGCCAGAAAGTCCAGTACGACCAGCCGCGCGGGAGCGGTCCCGCGGTCTTCGCGTAGTGGGCCAGCCACAGGGCGTGGTTGGAGGCGAAGGCCCCGCTGTTGCCGGTGCACTTCTTCCACCACGTGTAGTTGGTGTAGATCACGGGGCGCCGCCCGGTCCTGCGCTGCACCTCGTCGCTGAAGGAGCGGATCCAGGAGACCAGCTTCCCCTTGCTCATGCCGTAGCACTTGTGCTTCTTGCTGTACGGGTTGTACTCGATGTCCAGCGCGGGCGGCAGGGTCCAGCCGTCCCGGGTCCAGCCTCCGCCGTTGCGGACGAAGTAGGAGGCCTGGGCGCGGCCGGAGGACTTGTCCGGCACCGCGAAGTGGTAGGCGCCGCGGACGATGCCCTTGTTGCGGGCGCCGTTGTACTGCTGGCCGAAGTAGGGGTTGCGGTAGTTCGTCGACTCGGTCGCCTTGACGTAGGCGAACTTCGCGCCCTTCTTCTTCGCGCTCGACCAGTTCACGCTCTTCTGGTGCGAGGAGACGTCGTGTCCTCTGGGCCGGGACGCGGCCTCGGCCGGCAGTTCCGCGAGTGCGGTGCCCCCGAGCGTCAGCGCGGCCACGGAGGTGAGGGCCGCGGCGCGGGCGCGACGGCGGGACGGTTTGTGATCACGAGCCATATTTCCCCCCGGATGGCGACGTGCATGACAAATCCCCCAGAGGTTACCGGAGGGCTCCGTCGCGCCCGTCGTCGCCAAGCCAGTCGTGGTAGGGACTCCTTGCGGTACGAAATATGCACATATCGGATCTATCGGGCCGGGTATCTCGGCCACGGCCCGGCGTGTCTGCCGCCGTTCGGGTGCCTGGCAGGATGCGCGGCATGAGCGAACTCGAACAGGCGTGGGACGAGCTCGTGGTGACGGCCCGTCGGACGGTCACCGACGGACTCGTCGTCGGCACCTCGGGCAACGTCTCCGTGCGCGTCGGCGACGGCGACGCGGCCCGGATCCTCGTCACCCCGAGCGGCGTCCCCTACGACCGGCTGGGCCCGCGCGACCTGCTCGCCGTCGATCTCGACGGCCGGACCCGGACCGGCACCCTCGCCCCCACCAGCGAGCTGCCCCTGCACCTGGCGCTCCACCGCACCACCGGCGCACGCGCCGTGGTGCACACCCACGCCGTGCACGCCACCGCCGTCTCCACGCTCGTCCCGGAGCTGCCGCCCGTCCACTACATGACCGCGGCCCTCGGCGGCCCGGTCCGCGTCGCGCCCTACGCCACCTACGGCACCCCGGAGTTGGCCGAGAACATGCTGTCCGCGATGGCGGGCCGCACCGCATGTCTGCTGCAGAACCACGGCACCGTCACATACGGAGACACGCTCACCGCCGCGTACGACCGCACCGCCCAGCTGGAGTGGATGTGCCGGCTCTGGCTGACCGCGCGCTCCGTGCCCGGGCTCAGCCCCTCCCTGCTGACCGGGGCCCAGCTCGACGAGGTCGCCGAGCGGCTGGCCGGATACGGGCAGGGCCGCTGACCGGCGCCGCCGCGGATCACCCGGATCGGCCGCCCCACTGGCCAGTGCGGCCGCCCGCGAAGACACTGGACGGGTGCGCACCGCCAGAGCGACGGCCGCTGCCGTCACCACCGCGACCGGAGTCCTCGCCGCCGCCATCGCCGCCGGCCGGCTCGTCAGCGACGCCGCGCTGAAGGCACCCGCAGGCCGCCCGCTGCCGACCGAGCCACGGCTCACCGTGCACGCCGTCGCCGCCGGACACGTCACGCTCACCCGCGACCTGGCCTCGCTGCGCCCCGGCACCTACGGGCTCGCCGGCGACGGCTTCCACGCGGTCGTCGGGCCCGTCGCCGAGAGCGCCCCGCACGCGGCCGACACCGTCGTACGGCGGCTCGAGCGCGTCACCCACGGCACCCTCGAACCCGGCGCCCACGCCTGGCTCACGCCGCAGGTCCACATCGGCGACCCCGCCTCCGCCCTCGGGCTCGAACACGCCGACATCGACGTCCCCGGCGAGCTCGGCGGCCTGCCCGCCTGGTTCGTGCCCGGCGCCCGCGACACCTGGGTCATCACCGTGCACGGCCTCGGCACCACCCGGGAACACCCCATGAACGTCATGGAGTTCCTGCACCGCCACCAGTTCCCCGTGCTCGACCTCGCCTACCGCGGCGACCTCGGCGCGCCCCGCTCCCCGGACGGCCTGCACCACCTCGGCGAGACCGAGTGGCGCGACCTGGACGCGGCCCTCCGCTACGCGGTGCGCTACGGCGCCCGCCGCGTCGTCCTGTACGGCTGGTCCACCGGCGCGGCCATGGCCCTGCACGCCGCCGCCCACTGCGCGCTGCGTGAGCGCATCGCGGGCCTGGTCCTCGACTCCCCGGTGCTCGGCTGGGAGACCACCCTGCGCGCCCTGGCCCGCGCCCACCGCAGCCCCGGCTTCCTGATGCCGCTCGCCGTGCGCGCCGCCCAGGGCCGCACCGGACTGCACGGCGACACCCTCGCCGAGGCCGCCGACCCCGCAGGACTGACCGTGCCGACCCTGCTGGTGCACGGCCCGGGCGACGAGGTCGCCCCCTGGGCGCTGTCCCGGCGACTGGCCGCCGCCCGCCCCGACCTGGTCACCCTGCACACCGTCGACGACGCCCCGCACAACGCGATGTGGAACGCGGACCCGGACCGGTACGAGGAGACGCTGCGCCGCTTCCTGACCCCCCTCATGTGAGCCCAGGGCCGCCCGCCCGGCCCCGCGCCGAGGACCCCGCGCCGGGCACGAACCGCGGGCCGAGTGCCGAACACAGGCCCGCGTTTGGGAATTCGCCGGGTCACGGGGACACTGCTCCAGTGACGTCCCGTACCCCGCGCGACTCCCGGCTCCGACTTGTCCGCCCCCGCCGCCAGCCGCTGGCGCCCCCTGCACCGCGCACGGCGACCCGCCGACCCGCCCCACGGCCCCCGGAGGGCACCCCGCCACCGGCCGAGCTCGCCCGTACCGCCCGCGAGGGACTCGCCGCCGCGGTCCGCGTCGCCCGCTGGGCCGACGCCACGCTCAGCCCCGGCAGCGACATGGGCGCCCGCGACGGGAAGGGCACGCTCGCCGACGCCACCGCGCAGCGCGCCGCCGCCGACCTCGGACTCACCGTGGACCGGGTCCGCGCCGACTGGGACACCGCACGCCTGGCCGGACTCGTCGAGGTGCACGGCGACAGCGCCCGCCCCGGCTGGCGGCTGCGCGTCTGGGACCGTGACGACGCCGCCGTGCTGCGCGGCTGGGTCGCCCTCTTCGACGCCTGGTCGCTGGTGCACCCGGCGCCGCCCGGCCTGGAGGCCGGAGCCGTCGCCGAGGCCGTGGAGGCCATGCCGCAGCTGCTGTCGTTCCTCCAGCTGATGGCGGGGCCGGTGGCCGGCGACCAGCTCCTCGACCTGCTCGACCAGCGCGTCACCGAGCTGCGCACCGAGCGCTGCGAGATCCCCTTCGGCCCCCGCCCCGAACCGGAGGCGCCGGAGAGCACCCCGCTGCTCCCGCTCCTCGACTGGGCGCTCAGCGGCCTCGCCGCCGTGGGAGCGCTCACCTACGCCGACGGCCAGGCCACGCTCACCCCGCTCGGCAGCTGGGCGGTGTGGGTCCGGCTGGAGCAGATCTGCGTGGCCGCCCAGTCCCCGGCGGGGAACATCGAGGTCGCCGCCGAGGACATGCTGCGCGGCTGTGCCCGGCTGCGGCCCAAGGCGGCCCGCGACGAGTACCGGGCCTGGCTCGCCGCACGGAACGTCGGCAACGCTGTCACCGAGCTGATCGACGCCGCCCGGGGCGAGGACGCGCTGCTGCGCGGGCTCGCCTTCGAGGCCCTGCGCGTCGTCGGCGCCCCCGCCGAGCCCGAGGTCCGCAAGGCGGCCGACGACCCGGGGCTGCGCGCCTACGCCCTGCTGTGGCTCGCCGAGCACGAGGGCGCTGACCCCGAGGACGTGCACACGGTGCTCACCCGCGAGGAGGCGACCTGGCTGTGGGTCGACACCGCCGCGGCGGTCGCCGACCACGGCGAGGCCCCGCTCCTCGTACGGCACCTGGAGTCCGCCGTGCAGCCGACGGTGCCCGCGCTCATCGACGAGGTCAGGGCCGTCGGCCACCCGCGCACCGTGCAGGTGCTGGTCGCCCTCGCGGCCGCGCACCCCGACCCGGCCCTCGCCAAGGCCGTCCGCCGGGCCGCGTTCCAGGTCCACACCGGCGGCGCCTGACCCGCGGCCCGCGTCGTCAGCGGAACGTGTTGCACTGCGCCATGTCGCCGCTCTTGTAGCCCTGGTAGAACCACTGCTGGCGCTGCTGGGCCGAGCCGTGCGTCCAGGACTCGGGCGTCACCCGGCCCTGGAACTTCTCCTGGATGCGGTCGTCCCCCACGGAGGCGGCCGCGTCGAGCCCGTCCTGGATGTCCGCGTCGGTCAGCTTCGAGATCAGCGGCCGTCCCGTGGACTCGTCCGGCGTCCGTGTGGCGTGCCGGGCCCAGACGCCCGCGTAGCAGTCCGCCTGCAGCTCGACCTTCACCGCGTTGCTGTTCTGGCCCGTGCGGCCGTCCTGCGCGCGCTGCAGCGTGCCCATCAGGTTCTGCACGTGGTGCCCGTACTCGTGCGCCACGACGTAGGCCTGGGCGAACGGTCCGCCGCTGGACCCGAACTTCGTGCGCAGTTCGTCGAAGAAACTGAGGTCGAGGTAGACGATGCGGTCGCCCGGGCAGTAGAAGGGGCCGACTGCGGACGTGGCTCGTCCGCAGGCCGTCGTCACCTGATTCGTGAAGAGTTTCGTCGACGCCGGGGTGTACTGCCCCTGGCGCCGCTGGAACTCAGCACGCCAGTAGTCCTGGACGCTGTTGACCACCGCCACGATCCGGCAGTCCTGCTGGGTGTTCGCGTCGCCGCCCGTGCGGCAGTGCTGCTGCACCTGGGCCGCGCTCGACACGCTCGTCGCCGGGGTGCCGGAGTCGTCCGAGGACAGGCCGAACTGGTCCGTGCCGAAGAACAGGCCGAGCAGCAGGGCGATCAGGCCCGCGAAACCGCCGCCGATGGTCGCCTTGCCTCCCGGGACCCGGCTGCCCCGTACGTCCTGGACCTCCGAGGTGTCCAGCCGCGCGTCGTCGTCGAACTGCATGCCGCACCGCCCAGTCGCCGAGTGCGGTCCCGAGGTCCGGGGCCGCCGTCTCTCATCCTCGGGCGCCCAGGGCCGACGGGCCCGGTCCGGCGGCCGAACGGGGGACGGGGGCGCCCGGCCGGGGCCGGGACGGCGGCGGGGGAAAAGCGTTTGCATCCCACCGTTAAACTGGGTCGTATGACGTTTCTTCTCTGGGTGCATTAGCGGCGCCGACCGGCCCTCGCCCTGTCAACCCGCTGTTAATCCTGTCCTGGAGACCCACCGTGATCACCGCCTCCGGTATCGAACTGCGCGCCGGCGCCCGCATCCTCATCGACAACGCCACGTTCCGGGTCGCCAAGGGCGACCGCATCGGCCTGGTCGGCCGCAACGGCGCGGGCAAGACCACCCTCACCAAGTGCCTCGCGGGCGAGGGCATCCCTGCCGGCGGCACGATCAGCCGCTCCGGCGAGGTCGGCTACCTGCCGCAGGACCCGCGCACCGGCGATCTCGACGTGCTCGCCCGCGACCGCATCCTGTCCGCGCGCGGCCTCGACGTCCTGATGCGCAAGATGCGGGAGAACGAGCAGCGCATCGCCACCGGCGCCGGCGCCACGCAGGCCAAGGCCCTGCGGCAGTACGAGCGCCAGGAGACCGAGTTCCTCACCAAGGGCGGGTACGCGGCCGAGGCCGAGGCCGCGACGATCGCCGCCGCGCTGAACCTGCCCGACCGGGTGCTCGGCCAGCCCCTGCACACGCTCTCCGGCGGCCAGCGCCGCCGGATCGAGCTGGCCCGCATCCTGTTCTCCGACGCGGACACGCTGCTCCTCGACGAGCCGACGAACCACCTCGACGCCGACTCGATCATCTGGCTGCGGGACTACCTCAAGACGTACAGCGGCGGCTTCATCGTGATCTCCCACGACGTGGAGCTCATGGAGACGGTCGTCAACAAGGTCTTCTACCTGGACGCGAACCGCTCGCAGATCGACGTCTACAACATGGGCTGGAAGCTCTACCAGCAGCAGCGCGAGGCCGACGAGAAGCGCCGCAAGCGCGAGCGGCAGAACGCCGAGAAGAAGGCCGCGACGCTGAACGCGCAGGCCGACAAGATGCGCGCCAAGGCCACCAAGACGGTCGCCGCGCAGAACATGGCCAAGCGGGCCGACAAGCTCCTCGCGGGACTCGAGGAGGTGCGCGCCAAGGACAAGGTGGCCAAGCTGCGCTTCCCCGAGCCCTCGCCGTGCGGCAAGACGCCGCTGATGGCGGAGGGCCTGTCGAAGTCGTACGGCTCGCTGGAGATCTTCACCGACGTCGACCTGGCCATCGACAAGGGTTCCCGGGTCGTCATCCTCGGGCTCAACGGCGCGGGCAAGACCACCCTGCTCAAGCTGCTCGGCGGCGTCGAGCAGCCCGACACCGGCCAGGTCATCGAGGGCCACGGGCTCAAGCTCGGCTACTACGCGCAGGAGCACGAGACCCTCGACCCGGAGCGCACGGTCCTGGAGAACATGCGCTCCGCCGCCCCCGACCTCGACCTGGTCGACGTCCGCAAGACGCTCGGCTCGTTCCTCTTCTCCGGCGACGACGTCGACAAGCCGGCCGGCGTCCTGTCCGGTGGCGAGAAGACCCGTCTCGCCCTCGCCACGCTCGTCGTGTCGTCGGCCAACGTGCTGCTCCTCGACGAGCCGACGAACAACCTCGACCCGGCCAGCCGCGAGGAGATCCTCGGCGCGCTGCGCACCTACAAGGGCGCGGTCGTCCTCGTCACGCACGACGAGGGCGCCGTCGACGCGCTCCAGCCGGAGCGGATCATCCTGCTGCCCGACGGTGTCGAGGACCTGTGGGGCCAGGGCTACGCGGACCTCGTCGCCCTCGCCTGAGCCCCGTCCCGGGCCGGCCCGGCGTGCCCCGAGGTGTGACCCGGAGCCTGACCGGAATCGCGATCAGACCCGGGTGATCCACTCCGTATGGATCATTCGGCCGAGCCGTGATCCTTCATCTGCGTGAGGCCGCCTCGTACCACGGTGTGTCCGCCGGGCGCCGGGTGCCGGCCGGGGCGGTGGATCCCTTGGGGCGCCTGGGCCGTCGCTGACCTGCCGGTTCCTTTGTACCGGCCCTCGCGGGCGCCGTCGGAGCCTGGCGGAACCTCGGATTCCACTCGTGTGGATCCCCGTGCAGGACCGGATCGGGGGTCTACAGACCTTGCCGAATGGGTGGCCAGGAAGCCCGGGAGGGGTGATCATGGGAAATCCAGAGCGCACTTCCCATGAGGAGGCACGGGTGGCCGAGACTCTGAAGAAGGGCAGCCGGGTGACCGGCGCCGCGCGCGACAAGCTCGCGGCAGACCTGAAGAAGAAGTACGACTCCGGTGCGAGCATCCGGGCGCTGGCCGAAGAGACCGGCCGCTCGTATGGCTTCGTCCACCGGATGCTGAGCGAGTCCGGGGTCACGCTGCGCGGTCGCGGCGGGGCCACACGAGGCAAGAAGGCCGCGGCGAGCTGACGCTTCCGGCTCAGCTCTTCGTTACGGCTCGTTCGGTGCACTGGCTCCGTCGGTGACCTCCCGGTCGGTCCGCATACCGCCCGGGAGGTTACTGTGCAGTCACTTACGCTTCGGCGCGCAGGCGTTCCCGCGTGCCGCCGTCGCGTCTGCTGACGACTGCGCACTCCCGGAGGCCCAGATGACCAGTACCGCGCCGCTGCTCGACCAGGACGGCGTCCGGCTCACCGTCGACGACACCGTCGCCACGGTGACCCTGACCAACCCGGACAGGCGCAACGCCCAGAGTCCCGCGCTGTGGCGGGCGTTGACCGAGGCCGGGCGTTCCCTGCCGGGCTCCGTGCGGGTGGTCGTGCTGCGCGGCGAGGGCAAGTCCTTCTCCGCCGGCCTGGACCGCGTCGCCTTCACCCCCGAAGGCTTCGAGGGCGAGCCGTCCTTCATCGACATGGCCCGTGGCGGCGAGGAGTTCCTCGACGCCACGATCGCCGAGTACCAGGAAGCGTTCACCTGGCTGCGCCGTACCGACATCCTGACCGTGGCCGCGGTCCAGGGGCACGCGATCGGCGCGGGTTTCCAGCTGGCCCTCTCCTGCGATCTGCGCGTCGTCGCCGACGACGTGCAGTTCTCCATGCGCGAGACCAGCCTCGGGCTCGTCCCCGACCTCACGGGCACGCACCCGCTCGTCGGCCTCGTCGGCTATGCGCGCGCCCTGGAGATCTGCGTGACCGGCCGTTTCGTCCACGCGGACGAGTCCGTGCGCACCGGCCTTGCCAACCTCGCCGTGCCCGGGGACCAGCTCGAGGACGCGACCCGCGACCTCGTGGCCGCGCTCGTGGCCGCGCCCCGCGACGCCGTCATCGAGACCAAGGCGCTGCTCCAGGGCGTCACCGGGCGCACGCTCGACGCACAGCGCGCCGCCGAGCGCGCCGCCCAGGGCCGTCGACTGCGCGACCTCGCCGGTCTCGGCGACTGAGCGCGGCTCCTCGCCGGGGTCAGTCCCCGAGGTCTCCGAACCCCATCACCAGCACCGCGACCGTAGGGGTGTCCGGGAGCGCCGCGCCCACGGCCTCCCGGACCGCACGCGCCACATCGAGCGCGCGGGCGTCACGGGCCAGCACCAGCTCGACCCGGACGTGCCGGCGGGGCAGGGCCGCGCCCTCCCCGGCGGCGCGCTCCTCGATGTGCACGCTGCGACCGAGGCCGACCGGCGCCGTGGCGGGCCGGAGCACACCGGGGACCGCCAGCGCCGCCTCGACGGCCCGGTCCGTGTCCCCGGCCGGTACGGGGCGCGGGGCGCCGGATGTCGCCTCCGGCACGTCCGGCCCGTCCGGCTCGTCCGGTCCGTCCGGCCCGGCGGGAACTCCGGGTGCCGCCGCGTCGGCTGCCGGCGGGGCGAGCGGCTCCGTGAGCAGCTCGGTGACGCGCACGTCGACCTCCGCGACGACCAGACCGAGGCGTCCCTGCGCCGCGCCGGCCAGCGCCGTGCGCAGCCGCTCCGCCGCCGCGGGCAGCGGCTC
>NZ_WWIA01000729.1 GCF_009870065.1 Streptomyces sp. SID5785
TCTGGGGAGCACGGCGGCGTGCGCGCCCGCGGGCGCGAAGGCGAACTGCTCGGCGTCTACGTCGAAGACGCCCTGTCCGAAGCCCCGGACGCCGCCGAGGGGTCGGCCGGAGCCGAATCCTCCGCCGCCGAAGGGGGCGCTTCCGGAATCGCCGTCAGAACCCCCGGGCAACCCCTGGAGGCGGGCGAGGAAGCTCTCGGAGGGCGGCGGCGGCGCGGTCTGCGCGAAGACGCTCTTGAGGCGGCGCTGGGCGTCCGCCTCGGTCTTGCACTTCGGGCACGTCGCCAGATGCGCCAGGACGCGCTCGCGGGCGTCGTGGCCCAGCTCGCCGTCGACCAGGGCGGCGAGCCGGTCCCCGAGGTGCTCGTCGGCCGCGGTCCCGCGGCGCTCGGCAGGATTGAGACGTGATCCACTCACGCGGGCGCGCCCCCTCCGCCGAGGACGGGGACGCCCGTGGTCGCGAGCGAGCGGCGCTCGGCGCGGGCCTCCGGTGAACGGTGCTTGAGGGCCTTGCGCAGCTGGGAGCGCCCGCGGTGGATGCGGCTGCGGACGGTGCCGAGCTTCACGCCCAGGGTCGCGGCGATCTCCTCGTACGAGAGCCCCTCGATGTCACAGAGGACGACGGCGGCACGGAACTCGGGCGCGAGCGTGTCGAGGGCCTGCTGGACGTCGGCGTCGAAGTGCGCGTCGTTGAAGACCTGCTGGGGCGAGGGCTCACGGCTGGGCAGCCGCTCGGCCGCGTCGTCCCCGAGGGCGTCGAAGCGGATGCGCTGCTTGCGGCGGACCATGTCCAGGAACAGGTTCGTCGTGATGCGGTGCAGCCAGCCCTCGAAGGTGCCCGGCGTGTACGTCGACAGCGAGCGGAAGACACGGACGAAGACCTCCTGCGTGAGGTCCTCGGCGTCGTGCTGATTGCCGGTCAGGCGGTAAGCGAGCCGGTAGACCCGGGCGCTGTGCGTGCTGACGATCTCCTCCCAGGTGGGCGGAGTCCACGCCTGCGAGCCCGCATCAGCGGCAAAGGTCGCGGTCTGCTGCGCGGAGTCAACGGTGCGGAATCGGTCAGCGGTGTCGGTCACGGATTTCGGCTCACCTGCCGACCTGAGAAAGCGCCGAAGCACTCCTCCCCGATCCACAGGCGCAGCCGCACCTCCCCTGTCGGCTCTGGTGGTGTCCAGTGGAGCCCCTACCATAGCCACCTCGCCCGTTAGCTCCGGATAAGCGTTTTTACTCAGATTTGCCACTCGGTCTCCGGGGGCCGCTGCGGCCTCCGGATGTGTCGCTGTCACCACGTGCTGTCCCCGGCTTCTCCCCACACTTTCCCCCTGCTCTTCCAAACGCCCGGTCCCATCTGCGAGTTCCCGCCACCAACGGATAAAGTCACGCGCAGGCAACCACGGGGACAGGAGAGGGCCATTACCGGCAACCGGCAGACGAGCTGGGCGTTCGCCGACGCCTTTGTCGCCGAGGACGACGCGACCCGCTGGGCCCGCGACCGCGCCCGCGAGGCGGGGCTGCGCTCGGTGTCCCCGGGCGCGGGCGCGGCGCTGCGGATGCTCGCTGCCACGGTGGGGGCCAAGGCCGTCGCCGAGATCGGCACGGGCACGGGCGTGTCCGGAATCCATCTGTTGCACGGCATGCGGCCGGACGGCGTGCTGACGACCGTGGACCCGGAGCCGGAGCGGCAGCAGTTCGCCCGGCAGGCGTTCCGCGCGGCCGGCTTCGCCAGCAACCGCGCCCGATTCATCCCGGGCCGGGCGCTCGACGTGCTGCCGCGGCTCACCGACAGCGGGTACGACCTCGTCTTCTGCGACGGGGACCGGATGGAGAGCCTGGAGTACCTCGCTGAATCGTTGCGCCTCCTGCGCCCCGGGGGTCTCGTCTGCTTCGAGGGGATCTTCTCGGACGGGCGGACCGTGGACTCGGGCCCTCAGCCGGTGGAGGTGGTGCGGGTGCGCGAGCTGCTGCGCGCGGTGCGCGAGTCGTCCGAGCTGGTGTCCTCGCTGCTGCCGGTCGGGGACGGGCTGCTCTGCGCCGTCAAGAGGTGAGTCCGCCCCGGTCCTGACGGCCCGCAGGCCCCGCGCGGCCCCGGACACACGGCTGCCCCGGCACCGAGTGTGTGCCGGGGCAGCCGAAAAGGTATGGTCGCTTCCGCGTCAGCCGACGACCTTCTTCAGCGCGTCGCCGAGGGCATCGGCCTCGTCCGGCGTCAGCTCGACCACGAGCCGACCGCCGCCTTCGAGCGGAACGCGCATGACGATGCCCCGCCCCTCCTTGGTCACCTCGAGCGGGCCGTCACCCGTTCGCGGCTTCATGGCCGCCATGCTCGTTCCCCTTCCTGAAACCAGCTCATCGTCAGCCGACGGCCCACTGGCACGGGCACACGTCACCGGCATCGAACACATTGCTTCCAGGCCATTATCCCGCATCAGAGGACCCGATGACCAACATCAGTCGGCATCGCTTGGGCAACGCACTTGAGCAAAACCACCCAATTCGGCGATGTAGCTGCGATACTCCGCGCCTCCGGCCACCTCGTGACGACCGAATTGTTTGACGCAGGTCACATACCCGGGGCCCTCCACGTGTCGTGATCTCCGTCATGCTGTGGGGCGGAGAGCTGAGCGACCGCATAGGAGGGGTCCCATGGCGGACACGGTGCTGTACGAGGTGAGCGACGGGCTCGCGACGATCACGATCCATCGTCCCGAGGCGATGAACGCGATGAACACCGAGGCCAAGGTCGCCCTTCGCGACGCGGCGCAGGCGGCCGCCGCCGATCCCGCGGTGCGGGCGGTCCTGCTGACGGCCGCCGGTGACCGGGCGTTCTGCGTGGGCCAGGACCTCAAGGAGCACGTCGGGTCACTCATGGCCGACCGCGCCGAAGGCCAGGGAAGCACGATGAGCACGGTGCGCGAGCACTACAACCCGATCGTGCGGGCGCTGACCCAGATGCAGAAGCCGGTCGTGGCGGCCGTCAACGGCGTGGCGGCGGGCGCCGGGTTCGGCTTCGCCCTGTGCGCGGACTACCGGATCGCCTCCGACACCGCGTCGTTCAACACGTCGTTCGCCGGGGTCGCGCTGACCGCCGACTCGGGCGTCTCCTGGACGCTGCCGCGGCTCGTCGGACCGGGCCGCGCCGCCGACCTGATGTTCTTCCCGCGCACGCTCACGGTGCAGGAGGCCCACGAGCTGGGGATCGTCAACCGGGTCGTGCCCGCCGCCGAGCTCGCCGCCGAGGCGCTCTCGGTGGCCCGGACGCTCGCCGAGGGCCCCACCGTCGCGTACGCCGCGCTGAAGGAGTCGCTCGCGTTCGGCGCCGACCACTCGCTCGACGAGGCGCTCGAGAAGGAGGACGAGCTGCAGACCCGGGCGGGTGCCTCCGAGGACCATGTGATCGCCGTCCAGGCCTTCATCGCCAAGGAGAAGCCGAAGTACCTCGGCCGCTGACAGAGCCCGGATCCGGGAGCCCGGAGCCCGGAACGCCGGAGGGAGCCGGAGCAGGGGCCGGGCGGGCGTCAGGTCCGTCTGGCCCAGCAGTCGGCGAGGTGGTCGTCGACCAGGCCGCACGCCTGCATCAGGGCGTATGCCGTCGTGGGGCCGACGAAGCGCACGCCGCGCTTCTTCAGGTCCTTCGACAGGGCCTTGGACGCGTCGGTGATCGCCGGGACGTCGCTCAGGGCACGCGGCCCGGGGCCCTTGGTGCGCTCGGGCGCGTGCGACCAGATGAGGCGGTCCAGCTCGCCCTTGTCCCAGCCGGCCAGCACGCGCGCGTTGTTCAGCGTGGCGTCGATCTTGGCCGCGTTGCGGATGATGCCCGCGTCGGCGAGCAGACGCGCCCGGTCGGTGTCGGTGAACCGGGCGACCTCGGCGATCCTGAACCGGGCGAACGCGGCGCGGAAGCCCTCGCGGCGGCGCAGGATCGTGATCCAGGACAGGCCGGACTGGAAGGCCTCCAGGGTGAGCCGCTCGAAGAACGCGTCGTCGCCGCGCACCTCACGGCCCCACTCCTCGTCGTGGTACGCCATGTAGTCCTCGGCGGACACGGCCCACGGGCAGCGCAGCTTGCCGTCGGGCCCGGCGACGGCGCCGGTGACGGGCTCGCTCATCGGTACTCCTCCCCCGGCCCCTGCCCGTATCCGCCCGGCGGGGTGAAGCCGCCCAGGCCGGTGTGCGGGTCGGGGTGCGGATCGGGGTGCGGGTGGGTGTGCGGGTCGGTGTCCTGGGGGAACGGCCTGGTGCGGGCCGCGGCGAGCGCCGACTCGAGCTCGGTGATGCGCGCGTCGCGCTCGGCGAGCTCCGCGCCCAGTCTGTTCAGCGCGTCGTCGACCTCGGCCATGCGGTACCCGCGCACCGCGGTCGGCAGGCGCAGGTCCTCGACGTCCGTGCGGGCCACGGGACGGTCCTGCGGGAGCGGGTCCGCGTAGAACTGGGACGGCTCGTCGCGCAGCGTGCCGGCGTCGCCCCCGCCGAGGACGGCGAGGGTCACCGCCCCGACGACCACGACCAGCGCGACGACCAGAAACAAGAACATGAGCATCCGTGGTGTCCCCTGGGTCGACCGGTGGCTCGGCCGGGCCGCGGTGCGCGGGCCCGAAACCGTCAGGGTCCGATCGTGCCATGCCGCACCGACAGTTAAGGTCGCAGGCGACCGATCAAGTGGGATCCAGAGGAGAGTCACAGGGATGCTCAGGCTGGGCGGACGCGCGTTCGACGCCGACGAGCCGGTGATCATGGCGATCGTGAACCGGACCCCGGACTCCTTCTACGACCAGGGCGCCACGTTCCGCGACGAGCCCGCGCTGGCCCGGGTCGAGCAGGCGATCGCCGAGGGCGCCGCGATCGTGGACATCGGCGGCGTGAAGGCGGGCCCCGGCGAGGAGGTCGACGCCGAGGAGGAGGCGCGGCGGACCGTCGGCTTCGTCGCCGAGGTGCGGCGCCGGTTCCCCGACGTGATCATCAGCGTCGACACGTGGCGGCACGAGGTCGGCGAGGCGGTCTGCGCGGTGGGCGCGGACCTGCTCAACGACGCGTGGGGCGGGGTCGATCCGAAGCTCGCCGAGGTCGCGGCCCGGCACGGGGTGGGCCTCGTGTGCACGCACGCGGGCGGCGCCGAGCCGCGCACGCGGCCGCACCGGATCGCGTACGAGGACGTGATGGCGGACATCCTGGACCTGACGGTGGGGCTCGCCGAGCGGGCCGTCGCGCTCGGCGTGCCGCGCGAGTCGGTGCTGATCGACCCCGGGCACGACTTCGGGAAGAACACGCGGCACTCGCTGGAGGCGACCCGGCGGCTGCCGGAGATGGTCACCACCGGCTGGCCGGTGCTCGTCTCGCTGTCCAACAAGGACTTCGTGGGCGAGACCCTGGACCGGCCGGTCAAGGAGCGGGTGATCGGGACGCTGGCGACGACGGCCGTCTCCGCGTGGCTCGGTGCGCAGGTCTACCGGGTGCACGAGGTGGCCGAGACGCGGCAGGTGCTGGACATGGTGGCGTCCATCGCGGGGCACCGGCCCCCGGCGGTCGCCCGCCGGGGGCTGGCGTAGGGCGAAGCTCGCCCGAGCCGCCCGACGCGGCGTTACTTCCCGGTCTCCTTGGTGACCAGGGTGATCGCCTCCTCCACGTCGTCCGTGACGTGGAACAGGAGCAGGTCGGCCTCGCCGGCCTTGCCCTGGGCGATCACCGTGTTCTTCAGCCAGTCGACCAGCCCGCTCCAGTACTGCGTGCCGAAGAGGACGATCGGGAAGCGGGTCACCTTCGTGGTCTGCACGAGGGTGAGCGCCTCGAAGAGCTCGTCCAGGGTGCCGAGGCCGCCCGGCAGCACCACGAAGCCCTGCGCGTACTTCACGAACATCGTCTTGCGCACGAAGAAGTAGCGGAAGTTCAGCCCGAGGTCGACGTACGGGTTGAGGCCCTGTTCGAACGGCAGCTCGATGCCGAGGCCGACCGAGATGCCCTTGGCCTCGACAGCGCCCTGGTTGGCCGCCTGCATGGCGCCCGGGCCGCCGCCGGTGATGACGGCGAAGCCCGCCTCCACGAGCGCCTTGCCGATGGCGACGCCCGCCGCGTACTCCGCCGAGTCCTCGGGGGTGCGGGCGGAGCCGAAGACGCTGATCGCGGGTGGCAGTTCGGCGAGGGTGCCGAAACCCTCGATGAACTCCGACTGGATGCGCAGGACCCGCCAGGGGTCCGTGTGCACCCACTCCGAGGGTCCCTCGGTGTCGAGCAGACGCTGGTCCGTGGTCCCCGGCCGCACCTGGTCGCGCCGCCGGACGACCGGCCCCGTCAGCTGCTCCTTGGGACGCCGCTTGCCCTCCGGGTTGCTCATCGTCCGCTCCCTTCCTGCGTGGTGGACACGCCCTTACGTAGAGCAAGGGTAGGTCTACGCGGGTTACAGGAGCGGGACCTCGCCGTATCGGGCGGTGTGCGGTCAGGAGGCGGTGAGCCAGGAGGCGAGTACCTTCTCGGCCTCCAGGATCAGCGCCGTGTCGACCCGCTCGTCGATCTTGTGGGCGTAGATCGGGTTGCCCGGGCCGTAGTTCACGGCGGGGACGCCGAGGGCGCTGAAGCGGGAGACGTCGGTCCAGCCGAACTTGGGGCGCGGCTCGCCGCCCACCGCCGCGAGGAACGCGGCCGCGGCGGGGTGGGTGAGGCCGGGCCGGGCGCCGCCGGTGTGGTCGTCGACGACGAACTCCTCGATCGGGCAGCCGGCGAAGAAGTCCCGGACGAACTGCTCGGCCTCGGCCATGGACCGGTCGGGCGCGTAGCGGAAGTTGACGGTGACGGCGCACGCGTCGGGGATCACGTTGGTCGCGACGAAGCCCTCGACGCGGACCGCGTTGAGCCCCTCGTGGAACTCCAGGCCGTCCACGACCGGCGTGCGCGGCT
Organism: Streptomyces sp. SID5785; assembly: GCF_009870065.1. Taxonomy (GTDB): domain Bacteria; phylum Actinomycetota; class Actinomycetes; order Streptomycetales; family Streptomycetaceae; genus Streptomyces. The sequence goes on from NZ_WWIA01000729.1 coordinate 6,886, forward strand.
CGTAGGCGGCGAGCCGCTCCAGGATCGGCGCGGCGGCGTGGATCGCGTTGCTGCCCATCCACGCGCGCGCGGAGTGCGCGCGCTCGCCCTTGACCTTCAGGATGACGCGCAGGGTGCCCTGGCAGCCGCCCTCGACGAGTCCCTCGGTGCCCTCCAGGAGGATCGCGAAGTCCCCGGCGAGCCAGTCGGGGTGGGCGTCGGCCACATGCCCGAGACCGTTGAGGTGGGCGGCCACCTCTTCGTTGTCGTAGAACACGAACGTGAGGTCGCGGTTGGGTTCGGTGACCGTCCGGGCGATGCGCAGCTGGACCGCGACGCCGGACTTCATGTCGCTCGTGCCGCAGCCCCACAGGGTGCCGTCCGGGTCGAGCCGCGAGGGCACGTTGTCCGCGATCGGCACCGTGTCGATGTGGCCGGCGAGGACGACCCGCTCGGCACGGCCCAGGTGGGTGCGCGCCACCACGTTGTTCCCGTACCGGTCGACGGTGAGGTGCGGCAGCGCGCGCAGCGCCTCCTCGACGGCGTCGGCCAGCTCCTTCTCGCTGCCGCTGGGCGAGGGGAAGTCGACCAGCTGGGCGGTGAGCAGAGCGGCGTCCTGAGCGAGGTCGAGCGAGGTGCGGTCCATGGCGCCGAGCCTATCCCGCAGGCCACGGGGGGCCTGTCGGGGGACTCCAGTACCTTGGACGCGTGCCTGAGCCCCCTGTCCCCTTCCGGCGCGCCCGCCTCCTGCGACTCGGCGCCGCCGCCGTCGTGCTGCTCGCGGTCGCGACGTACGTGGCCGTGCAGTACGCCACCGGTGGCCGGACGGCGCCCAGATGCACGGTGGTCTCGGCCAACGGGGACGGGGCGCGCTACGAGTTCACGGCCCAGCAGGCGGTCAACGCGGCGACGATCTCGGCCGTCGGCACCTCGCGCGGGATGCCCGAGCGCGCGGTCACGATCGCGCTCGCGACGGCCCTCCAGGAGTCCGGCCTGCGGAACATCAAGTACGGCGACCGGGACTCGCTGGGCCTGTTCCAGCAGCGGCCCTCGAAGGGCTGGGGCACGGAGAAGCAGATCATGGACCCGGCCTACGCGTCGGCGCGGTTCTACGAGCACCTGGAGAAGATCCCGGGGTACTCGCGGCTGCCGCTGACGGTGGCGGCGCAGCGGGTGCAGCGCAGCGGCTATCCGCAGGCCTACGCCAAGCACGAGCCGGACGCGACGCTGCTGTCGGCCGCGCTGACCGGCCGGGCCGCGGCCTCGCTCACCTGCGAGGGCCGCCCGTCCGGGGCCGGCGCGGCGCGGACGGGCGACCCCGCGCGCGTGCGGGACGCGCTGGTGCGCGACTTCGGCAAGGACCTGGCGCCGGTCGCGGACCGCGGGCAGCACTCCGTGCGGGTGCCGGTGGCGCGGACGATGGACGGGGCCGGGGGCGGCACGCAGAAGCGCGGCTGGGAGCTGGCCCAGTGGGCGGTGGCCAACTCGGCGGCACTGCGCATCGAGCGCGTCTCCTACGCGGGCCGGGAGTGGACCGCGGGCGGGTCCGGCGGTGCCTGGCACCGCACGGGCGCGGGCGGGGACGGCGAGGCGGCCGGGGCCCCCGGGGGCGCCGCCGAGGTCCGGATCGTCACCGGGCAGTAGTGCGAGACCTCACCCGGCCGAGGGATGACGGGCGGTGCCGCACGCGGTCCGGAGCGCACGGCCGCCGAGGGCGCCGGGTGATCGTCGGATCCCCTGTCGGCCAAGGGGCGTAAGGGTTCTTCAGACGTGTTCTCCGGGGACACGACAAGCGGCTAATGCCCGGTTTTCTCCTCAGCCGATAATGCGATGCATTGCCGACCCTTTGTCGAGCGGACCCGCAACCTTCCCGGCCCCCGGTTCGGTTGTCACTGCGTCCGGGCGCGCCGCCGGCCCGCCCGGGCAGTCAACGTCCTCTCCCGTCGAAGGAGCATCATGTCCCTCCCCCTGACCCGTCGGATCGCCCGCGTCGCGCTGCTGGTGGCGGCAGGTGCGGCACCCGTGGTCGGTGCGGCCGGATCCGCGAGTGCCGCCGCTCTCCCGGCCACGCCCGACCTGGGCGGCGTGACCGCGCTGGACGGCGCGAACCTGGGCAAGACGGTGGACGGCGCGGCGCAGAACGTGAGCGGTGTCGCGGGCGACACCGGCAGCAAGGCCGTCAAGAAGGCCGTCCCCGCCGCGGGCAAGACGGTCGGCAAGAGCGCGAAGACCGCCACCCCGGCGGCCCAGAAGGCGGCCGGCGACCTGGCGGGCAGCGCCGGTGACGTGGTCGGCGACACGGCCGGCACCGCGACCAAGGGCGGCCTGCCGACCGACGCGGTGGCCAAGGGCGGCCTGCCGGTGGACGGTCTGCCGCTGGGCTGATCACGGCCCCGTACGGGGCGCGACCGGTGACGGGGTGTGGGGAGCTGCTGCGGCGGCTCCCCACACCTCGTTGCGCACCGTCACCCCGTTGTGCGGGTCGCGTCAGGCGAGGCGGGCGACCGCCGCGTCGACGCGCTCGTCGGTCGCGGTGAGCGCGACCCGGACGAACTCCCCGCCCGCCGGGCCGTAGAAGTCGCCGGGAGCGACGAGGATGCCGAGTCCGGCGAGGTGGGCGACCGTGTCCCAGCAGGACTCGCCGCGGCTCGCCCACAGGTAGAGGCTGGCCTCGCTGTGCTCGATGCGGAAGCCGTGGGCCTCCAGGGCGGCGCGCAGCCGGGTACGGCGGGCCGCGTAGCGGGCGCGCTGCTCCTGGACGTGCTGGTCGTCGCCGAGGGCGGCCACGACGGCGGCCTGGGTCGGCGCGGAGGTCATCATGCCGCCGTGCTTGCGGATCTCGAGCAGCTCGCCGAGGACGGCCGCGTCACCGGCGAGGAAGGCGGCCCGGTAGCCCGCCAGGTTGGAGCGCTTGGACAGCGAGTGGACGGTGACGATCCCCTCGTACGAGCCGCCGTTGACCTCCGGGTGCAGGGCCGAGACGGGGTCGGCCTCCCAGCCCAGCTCCACGTAGCACTCGTCGGAGAAGACGAGGATGCCGTGCTCGCGGGCCCAGGCGACGATCCGGGTCAGCTCCGCCCGTGTCAGCACCCGGCCCGTCGGGTTGGACGGGGAGTTGAGCCACAGGAGCCGGACGCCCTCGGGGTCGAGACCGGCCGCGGGGGCGGCGGCGAACACCTCGGCGTCGTAGGCGACGCCCTCGGCGCGGGCGAGGCGGGCGCCGACCTCGTAGGTCGGGTAGGCGAGCTGCGGGTAGGCGACCTTGTCGCCCGGGCCGAGACCGAGCTGGGTCGGCAGCCAGGCCACGAGCTCCTTGGAGCCGACCACGGGCAGGACGTTGCGATGGGTCAGGTCGCGGGCGCCGAGGCGGCGCTCGGACCAGGACACGAGCGCGTCGCGCAGCTCGGGGGTGCCCCAGACCGTCGGGTAGCCCGGGGAGTCCGCGGCGGCCGCCAGGGCCTTCTGGATCAGGTCGGGCACCGGGTCCACGGGCGTGCCGACGGAGAGGTCGACGATGCCGCCGGGGTGCGCCGCGGCCGTCTTCTTGTACGGCTCCAGCTTGTCCCAGGGAAACGTGGGGAGGCGGTCGGAGACTGCGGACACCGGGCGGCTCTTTTCTCTCTCAGGGCGGACTCAGTACTGGTTCGGAAAACAGCCCGGTCCCGTACGGCGGACGAAGCCGTACGGGACCGGGGCCGTGCACATGCGTACCGCTGACCGACGTCAGCCGTTCTGCGGCGGCAGCGCGGCGATGAACGGGTGGTCCTTCTCGATCAGGCCCATCTTCGAGGCACCACCGGGCGAGCCGAGCTCGTCGAAGAACTCGACGTTCGCCTTGTAGTAGTCCTTCCACTCCTCAGGAGTGTCGTCCTCGTAGAAGATCGCCTCGACCGGACAGACCGGCTCACAGGCACCACAGTCGACGCATTCGTCCGGGTGGATGTACAAGGACCGGGAGCCCTCGTAGATGCAGTCGACCGGGCACTCCTCGATGCACGCCTTGTCCTTGACGTCGACACAAGGCTGCGCGATGACGTAGGTCACGCTGTCGTTCCTCCTCGATAGGGCGCTGGCGGGCCTCCACAGGCTCCGCCGCCTGGCGCGCGGGAGCGCGGCGTCGTCGATGCCCGCCCCTAGTATCTCCGTTCCCGGGCATGATCCGAACAGGAGGGGTGGACCGAGCTGTGGAATTCACTGCGGGCGGACGGCTCGAGGTCCGCTTGAACCCGTCTGACGTGGGAAAACGTGTTTCCGTACGACGGGTGGTCGAGGACGGCCCCGCGGGTCGGAAGTTCACGGACACCGTCGGGGTTCTCACATCGTGGGACGATGGTGTGCTGTACATCACACGGAGGGGTGGGGAGGTCGTGCGGATCGAGGAGTCGACGCTGGTCGCGGGCAAGGTCGTGCCGGACGGACCGGCCCGCAGGCGCGGCCCGTCCGCGACGTACCCGGAGCTCGCGCGGGTCTCCTCGCGCGCGTGGCGCCCCCTGGAGAGCGAGCAGCTCGGCGAGTGGGAGCTGCGGGCCGCGTACCAGGAGGGTCCGCCCGCGGCGCGTCGTGGCGAGGCGGCGGCCGGTCGGCGGTCGGGCTTCACGCGACGGGCCAATTCCGTCCTGCCCGTGGGCGATCCGGGCCTCCCCCTCGACGCCGCTCTCGCGCGCGTACGGGACTGGTACGCGGCCCGCGGCCTGCCCGCGTACGCGCAGACGGCCACCGGCGCGCCCGGCACCCAGGAGGCGCTCTGCGCCGCACTGGAGGCGCGCGGCTGGGAGCGGGAGGTCAGCGCGGAGCTGCGCGTCGCGGCGCTCGCGCCGATCGGCGACGCCGTGGACCCCGGCGGCCGGGTCGGGCTGACGCGCACGCCGCACGAGAGCTGGCTCGCCCGCTACCAGCGCAAGGGCGCCGACGAGGTCGCGCTCAAGGTGCTCGGCTCCGGCCCCTCGGTGTGGTTCGCGACCGTGCCGGACGCGAGCGGGGTGCCGGCCGCGATCGGGCGGTGCGTCGTCGACGGTCGGTGGGCCGGGTTCGCCGCGGTCGAGGTCGCCCCGGAGCGGCGCAGGCAGGGCCTCGCGACGCTCGTGATGGCCGCGCTCGCCCGGCAGGCGCTCGACGAGGGGGCCTCCGCGGCCTGGCTGCAGGTCGAGGCAGACAACGAGGGCGCCCGGGTGCTCTACGACGGGCTCGGCTTCCGCACCCACCACGCCTACCACCACTACCGCGCACCCGACCGGGACAGCTGATGACCACCGATCTGCGCCGCCTGTTCGCCGCGGAGGCCCGGGCCGAGCGGCCCGACCTCGTGCAGCTGTGCCTGCTGCTGGCCGCGGAGGCGGATCCCGCTCTCGACGAGGCCGGGATGGACGCGGCGCAGATCGAACTGGACGAGCTGGCCGGCCAGTTGCCGTTCCGGCCGGGCGGGCCGCGGTCCTGGGCGCTCGCGCTCGGCGAACTGCTCGGCGCCCGGCTCGGGTTCCACGGCGTGCCCGGCGACTACCAGCGGCTGGAGTCCTCGCTGCTGCACGAGGTGCTGCGGCGCCGCCGAGGGCTGCCGATCCTGCTGTCCGTGGTGTGGCTGGAGGTGGCGCGGCGGGCCGGGGCGCCCGTCTACGGGGTCGCGCTGCCCGGGCACTTCGTGGTCGGGTTCGGGGACCCGGAGGAGCAGGTGCTCGCCGATCCGTTCGGGGCGGGGCGGGTGCTGACCGGGCCCGACGCGGAGCTGCTCGTGGTCGGGGCGACGGGGGCGCCGCTGGAGCGCTCGATGCTGCGGCCGGCGGATCCGCTGGAGATCGTGCTGCGGATCCTGAACAACGTGCGGACGTGGGCCCAGGCGCGGCCCGAGCGGTCGGACGTGTCGATGTGGGCGGTCGAACTGTCGCTGCTGCTGCCCGCGCACCCGGCGCGGCTGCGGTACGAGCGGGCGCAACTGCTGGTGCGGCGCGGGGAGTTCGTCGCCGGGGCCGCCGAGCTGGACGCCTACGCGGAGGTGCTCGGAGAGGTCGACGACGCGGCCGCCGAGCTGGTGCGGGGGCAGGCGCGGGCGGCCCGCGCGATGCTGAACTGAGCAGCCCACGCGGATCGTGGGCACCCCCTACGGCGAGCCCTTCCCCCTAGAGCCAGCCCTTCTCCCGCGCCACGCGCACCGCCTCCGCCCTGTTGCGCACCGCGAGCTTCTGGATGGCGGTCGACAGGTAGTTGCGGACCGTGCCCTGGGAGAGGTGCAGGGCGCCCGCGAGCTCCGCGTTGGTCCGTCCGTCGGCGGCCTCGCGCAGGATCTCGCGCTCGCGGTCCGTCAGCGGGTTGGCGCCCTCCGCGAGGGCGGCCGCGGCCAGCACCGGGTCGATGACACGCTCACCGCGCAGGACCGTGCGGACGGCCTCGGCGAGCTGCGCCGCCGGGGCGTCCTTGACCAGGAACGCGTGCGCCCCGGCCTCCATGGCACTGCGCAGGTAGCCGGGGCGCCCGAACGTGGTGAGGACGACCACCTTGAGGTCCGGCAGCGCGGCGCGCAGCGCTGCGGCGGCCTCGATCCCGGTGCACCCGGGCATCTCGATGTCGAGCAGCGCGACGTCCACGGCGTGGGCGCGGGCCGCCGCCAGGACCTCGTCACCGCGGGCGACCTGGGCGACGACCTCCATGTCCGGTTCGAGGCCGAGCAGCGCCGCGAGCGCCTCGCGCACCATCGACTGGTCCTCGGCGAGCAGCACTCTGATCGCCGGCTCGTTCTGGGTCGTCATGCGGCGGATCCTACGGAGCCCGCGGGGACCCGGGCCACCAGCAGGAACCCGCGCCCCGGGGCCGGACCCGTGTCGAGGGTGCCGCCGACCGCGGCGACGCGCTCGGCGAGCCCGGCCAGGCCGTTGCCGGGCGGCGCGCCGGTGGGGCCCGCGCCGTCGTCCTCGACGGTCAGCTCGACGACGGGCCCCGCGAGGGTCTCGCGCCGCACGAGGGAGACGAGGCAGCGCCGGGCACCGCTGTGCCGGACGACGTTGGTGACGGCCTCGCGCAGCGTCCAGGCGAGCGCCGCCTCCTGGGTCTCGGGCAGCTCGGGGACCTGCGGCGGGATCTCGGCGCCGATGCCCGCGGCGGCCAGAGCGGCCTGGGCGCCCGCGAGTTCCGCGCCGAGCCGGGGCCGCCGGTAGCCGGTGACGGCCTCGCGGACGTCGACCAGGGCCTGCCGGCTGACCTTCTCGATGTCGGCGACCTGGTCGGCCGCCTTGCCGGGGTGGTCGGGCAGCATCCGGCCCGCGAGTTCGCTCTTGAGCGTGATGAGGGACAGCGAGTGGCCCAGCAGGTCGTGCAGGTCGCGGGCGAGCCGCAGCCGTTCCTCGTTGGCGGCGAGCTGGGCGACCCGGGCACGGGCCTCGCGCAGTTCCCGCGAGGTCCGGACCAGTTCCCGTACGCCGATCATCGAGAAGCCGCCGAGCAGGGTGGGCACGAGGAGCCAGTACTCGGGGCTGCGGTCGATCGTCAGGCCGACGACGATCAGGGCGCCCGTCGTGGCGAGGATCGCCGGGCGGGTCCAGCGCAGCGGGAGGACCGCCCCGCACGCCACCGAGACGTACACGAACAGGACCAGCCACTCCTCGCCCATGGTGACGGACAGGACGACGGCGAACACCGGCAGGGCCGCCAGCGAGCCGTGGACCACGTGCCGGGCCAGGGGCCGTCCGGTCTGCCGCACGACGAGCCCCACGTAGGTGAGGGCGAACACCACGAGCCCGGCCCAGCCGAACACGGTTCCCACGCGCGTGTGGTTGCCCTGCAGCAGATCGGCGGCGGGGCCGCCGAGGAAGGCCAGCCACATGGCGATCCAGAGGATCTTCACGTAGAGCTCGCGCCGGGTCTCCGGCGGCTGGCCGATCCTCGGCGTCCGGTGCTCCCCGTCCGTGTGCGTACTCACGCCTTCAACGTGTCCTTCCGGTACATCCAGGCCGCACCGCCGGCGAAGAGCAGGAAGTAGACGACCATCAGCGCGAGGTCCTTGGCGTGCGGTGCGTCGCCCAGCTCGATGGCCTGGCCGATGCCCGCGTAGGCGTGGGTCGGCATCCACTTGCTGATGTTCTGCAGCCAGTCGGGGAACGTCGTCGCCGGCATCCACAGACCGCCCAGGATCGACAGGCCGAAGTAGACGATCATCGTGATCGGGCGGACCGCGTCGCCGGAGGCGAGGTACCCGATGGCGACGCCGAGCGCGGCGAAGCAGAGGCTGCCCGCCCAGATCGCGACGGTGAGCGCGAGCCACTGCCACGCGTCGTAGCGGACGTCCTTGAAGAGCGCGGCGACGACGAAGACGACGACGATCGACGGCAGGGAGACCACGGCGGCGCTCGCCGTCTTGGCGAACACGTAGCCGCGGCCGGGCAGCGGGGTGAGCCTCAGCTGCCGGACCCAGCCGCTCTCCCGCTCCTTGGCGATGCGCTCGCTGTTGCCCATGAGGACCGCGGTGAGAGCGCCGAAGGAGGCCATGGCCACCATCATGAACGCGGCCAGGTTCAGACCCGTGCCGTCGACCATGGCCGACGTGTCGGACTGGCCCGCGATCAGCAGGAACAGGACCGAGGGGTAGATCACCGAGAAGAACAGGAACTTCTTGTTGCGCAGGGCGCGCGTGATCTCGAGCTTGATCAGGCTGTTCATGCTGCGTTCGCCTCCTCGGCGGCTTCCTCGGCCGACGTGATCGCCACGAACGCCTGCTCGAGTCCGAGGCCGGCGACCTCGAGGTTGCGGGGGTAGACGCCGAGTCCGTACAGCGCGTGCACGGTCGCGTCGGCGTCGGTGGACTGGATGCGGACGGTCTGGCCCGAGATGTCGACCGAGGTCAGGAAGGGCAGCCCGCGCACGGCCGCCTCGTCGATCGTGCCGTCCAGGTCGAAGGAGACCTTGCGGGCGCCGGCCTTCGCCTTGATCTCGGCGGCGGTGCCGTCGGCGAGGAGGCGGCCGCGGTGCAGCACGAGGACGCGGTCGGCGATCGCGTCGGCCTCTTCGAGGTAGTGGGTGGCGAACAGGACGGTGCGGCCCTGGTCGGCCTGCTCGCGCATGGTCGCCCAGAAGGCGTGCCGCGCGGTGACGTCCATA
>NZ_WWIA01000730.1 GCF_009870065.1 Streptomyces sp. SID5785
GCCCTGGCCGCGCGGCTCACCGGCGGCGCCGCCCCCTACACCGGCACCCGCACCCTGACCCGGCTCACCCTGCCGCACGAGGCGGGCCCCCTCGACCTCGCCGCGTTCGGCGAGACCGACCCGCTGCCCGGCGACGACGTCGTGCAGCTCACGGACGCCACCCGTGGCACGTACCGCAAGGTCGTCGTGCGCGGCGACCGGCTGGTGGGCGGCGTCCTGGTCGGTGAACTCGCCAGCGTCGGTGCCCTCGCGCACGCCTGGGAGTCGGACGAATCCCTGCCCGCCGACGACGCGGTCGGCGCGCCGCTGCTCCACCTGCTCACCCATGACGGAGGCCTCTGACATGCCCACCCTCGTACTCATCGGCCACGGCATGGTCGGCCAGCGCTTCCTGGAGGCGGCCGCCGAGCGCGGTCTGACCCGCACGCACCGCGTCGTGGTGCTCTGCGAGGAACCGCGGCCGGCCTACGACCGCGTCCACCTCACCTCGTACTTCTCCGGCACGACGCCCGCGGAACTGTCGCTGAGCGACCCGGAGTTCCTCGCCGAGCACGGCATCGAGCTGCACGTCGGCGACCCGGCCACCGAGGTCGACCGCGCGGCGCGCACCGTGCGGGCCCGCTCCGGTCTCGAGGTCACGTACGACACGCTGGTGCTGGCCACCGGCTCGTACCCGTTCGTGCCGCCGGTGCCCGGCAAGGACGCGACGGGCTGCTTCGTGTACCGCACGATCGAGGACCTCCACGCGATCGAGGCGTACGCGAAGGAGCACGCGACGGTCGGCGCGGTCGTCGGCGGCGGGCTGCTCGGTCTGGAGGCCGCGGGTGCGCTCAAGGGGCTCGGACTGGCCACGCACATCGTCGAGTTCGCGCCGCGTCTGATGCCGGTGCAGGTCGACGAGGGCGGCGGTGCGGCCCTGTTGAGGACCATCGGTGACATGGGGCTCACCGTCCACACGGGCGTCGGCACCCAGGAGGTCGTCACGGCCGACGACGACGGCGGCGCGGTGCGCGGCATGCGGCTGTCGGACGGCTCGGAGCTGGCGACCGACCTCGTGGTGTTCTCGGCCGGCGTCCGCCCCCGCGACCAGCTGGCCCGCGCCATGGGGCTGACGGTCGGCGAGCGCGGCGGCATCGCGGTCGACGCGGAGTGCCGCACGAGCGACCCGGCGGTGTTCGCGATCGGCGAGTGCGCGCTCGCCGCGGACGGCCGGGTGTACGGGCTGGTCGCGCCGGGCTACGAGATGGCGCAGACGGCGGCCGACGCGATGGTGGGCACCGCCGTCGACGGGTTCACCGGCGCGGACCTGTCCACCAAACTGAAGCTGCTCGGAGTGGACGTGGCGTCGTTCGGCGACGCGCACGGAGCCACCGAGGGCTGCCTCGACGTCGTCTACGCGGACTCGCGCTCGGGCACGTACAAGAAGCTCGTGATCGGTGCGGGCGGCGAGCTGCTCGGCGGCATCCTGGTCGGGGACGCCGAGGCGTACGGGACGCTGCGCGCGCTGACCGGCACGGTGCCGCCCGTCGCGCCGGAGTCCCTGGTGCTGCCGGCCGGTGCGGGCGCCCCGGCGCAGCTGGGCCCGGAGGCACTGCCCGACGACGCGGTCGTCTGCTCCTGCCACAACGTGACCAAGGGCGAGATCTGCGCGCACACCTCGGTGCCCGAGGTGAAGAAGTGCACCAAGGCCGGTACGGGGTGCGGCAGTTGCGTGAAGCTCATCGGGCAGCTGATGCCCGCCACCGGTGACAGCGGGCTGTGCGGCTGCTTCGCGCTGACCCGGCAGGAGCTGTACGAGATCGTGCGGGTCAAGCGGATCACGCGCTTCGGGCAGCTGCTCGACGAGCACGGGCGCGACGCGGCGCGCGGCGGCGAGGGCTGCGAGGTGTGCAAGCCGGCGGCCGGTTCGATCATCGCCTCGCTGGCCCCGTCGATCGGCGCCGACGGCTACGTCCTCGACGGCGAGCAGGCCGCCCTCCAGGACACGAACGACCACTTCCTCGCCAACCTCCAGAAGAACGGCTCCTATTCGGTCGTGCCCCGGGTCCCCGGCGGCGAGATCACCCCCGAGAAACTCATCGTGATCGGCGAGGTCGCCCGCGACTTCGGCCTCTACACGAAGATCACGGGCGGTCAGCGCATCGACCTCTTCGGCGCGCGGGTCGACCAGCTCCCGGCGATCTGGGGCCGGCTGGTCGACGCGGGCTTCGAGTCCGGACACGCCTACGGGAAGGCGCTGCGCACGGTGAAGTCCTGCGTCGGGCGGACCTGGTGCCGCTACGGCGTCCAGGACTCGGTCCGCATGGCCATCGACCTGGAGCTGCGCTACCGGGGGCTGCGCTCGCCGCACAAGCTGAAGTCGGCGGTGTCCGGCTGTGCCCGCGAGTGCGCCGAGGCCCAGTCGAAGGACTTCGGCGTCATCGCCACGGCCAACGGCTGGAACCTGTACGTCGGCGGGAACGGCGGCATGACCCCGCGCCACGCCGACCTCCTCGCCCAGGACCTGAGCGACGCCGAACTGGTCCGCCTGATCGACCGCTTCCTGATGTTCTACATCCGCACCGCGGACCGCCTGGAGCGGACCTCGACCTGGCTCGACCGGATCGAGGGCGGCCTCGACCACGTCCGGGACGTCGTCGTGCACGACGCGCTCGGCATCTGCGACGAGCTGGAGTCCCTCATGCGGGCGCACGTCGCCCACTACCGCGACGAGTGGGCCGAGACGCTCGGCGACCCCGAGCGGCTGGCCCGCTTCGTCTCGTTCGTGAACGCCCCCGGCACCCCCGACCCCACGGTCCGCTTCGTCCCCGAACGCGACCAGATCAAGCCCGAACTCCCGCTGATCCCCCTGGAAGGACTGACGCTGCGATGACCCTGACCACGATCGACTCCGCGACCACGGTTCAGCTCGCCCTGGGCGACGAGGAGTGGCTGGAGGTGTGCGGCCTGGACCGGCTCGTCCCCGGCCGCGGGGTCGCCGCTCTGCTCCCCGACGGGCGGCAGGCGGCCCTGTTCCTCGACCGCACCGGCCGCGTCTACGCCATCGACAACACCGACCCCTTCACCGGCGCCGCCGTACTCTCCCGCGGCCTGCTCGGCACCGCCGCCGGCCGCCCCTTCGTCGCGTCCCCTCTCCTCAAGCAGCGCTTCGACCTGGAGACGGGCCGCTGCCTCGACGAGGAGGGGGTGGCGGTCCGGGCGTACGGGGTGCGGGCGGCGTAGGGGCGAGCCGGCGCCGCGACCGGCCCCGCCCGGCCACCGGCCGGGGCCGTCGGACCCCGTCAGCCCCGTCAGCCCCGTCAGACCTTCAGGGCGCTCCCGTAGTCGACCCCCGTCAGCTGCTCGGAAGCCACCCACAGGCGCTCGCCCGCGACGTCGCCGACCGTCCACGGGGCTCGCCAGGACCGCGCCGGAGCGCCGCGCCACATCAGGACCCGGGGTCCGTAGAAGTCGTCGGACCGCACGCCGGGCGCGGTCGCCGCGTAGAGAGTGGGCAGGGCGCCGGCCGTCGGGGGCTGCGCGACGAGCCGGTTGGCCAGCTGGAAGGCCCGCTCGGTGCCCTTGCGGCCCTCCATCAGCGCGCCGCGCGTCTGCAGGGACGTGGCGGCGTACCCGGGGTGCGCGGCGGCCGCGACCAGCGGGAGCCCGGCGGCGGCCGCGCGCCGGGACAGCTCGTGCACGAACAGCAGATTGGCCGTCTTGGAACGCCCGTAAGCGGTCCACTTCCGGTACCGCTTCTCGCTGTTGAGGTCGCCGATGTCGATGTCGGCCAGGGCGTGCAGCGCGCTGGAGACGGTGACGACGCGGGGCGCCGGGGTCTCCAGCAGGCTCGGCAGCAGCAGACCGGTCAGCGCGAAGTGCCCGAGGTGGTTGACGCCGAACTGGGTCTCGAAGCCGTCGGCGGTCCGGCCGTAGGGCAGGGCCATGACGCCCGCGTTGTTGACCAGCAGATCGAGCGGGCGCCCGCCCCACGCGTCGCCGAACGCCCGCACGGAGGCGAGGTCCCCGAGGTCGAGCGCGGCGAACTCCGGGCCCGCCCCGGGCACTTCCTCCCGCAGCCGCTCCACCGCCGCGCTCCCCCGCACCGCGCTCCGGCACGCCAGGACCACGTGCGCGCCGGCCCGCGCGAGTTCCCTCGCGGTGACGTACCCGATCCCGCTGTTGGCCCCCGTGACGATCGCGGTGCGGCCGTGCTGGTCAGGGATACGGCCTGCGTTCCAGGCGGTCATCGTGGGCCTCTTTCCCGGGGTGCCGGCGACGGGGTCACCGCAGCGTATGCCCCGGTGTGCGGCGCTCAGTCCCTTCGGATCAGCTCCGGGTCGATCCGTCTGCCCACCAGCGGGAGCGAGCCGAGCGCGGCGATCGCGACGACCCCGAGGGCGCACGCGAGCAGCAGCGGGACACCGGCCCCGTCCCAGAACACGGCGCCGCCGCCGCTCACGAGATAGCTGGACTCGATCAGCTTCCCGGAGACGAGGGCGAGCACGAGACCGATGCTCAGCGGCATGACGACCTGGGCGCACTGCACGGCCCGCAGCGTCCGCCGCCGCGTCCCGAGCAGCGTCAGCGCGGTGACCTGCCCCCGCCGCTCGACGGCCCGGTCCCCGGCGGCGACGAGGTAGGCGGCCACCCCGATGACCAGCCCCAGGGCCATGCCGACGGCGAGGAGCGACTTGATGAGAGCGACCTGGCGGATGCCGTCGATGTTGATCCCCACGGGCTCGACCTCCGCGAGCGGGGCCACGCCCGCGATCCCGTCCAGCACGGACCGGGCGGTGCCGAGTTCCGCGTCGGAGACGAGGACGATGGTGGCGTCCTCGGGCTGTGCGCCGGCGGGCAGCGCGGAGGGCGGGACGATCACGTCGGCGGCCAGGGACGACGGGTCGTAGAAGGGCGCGCGCACCACACTCTCGGGCACCCGGAGCCTCCAGGCCTGCCTGCCTCCTTCGAGGCTGAGCCGGAAGGTGAAGGCGCGGCCCGGCCGGGCGTCCTCGTTCGGCAGTCCGTCCGGGTCGACGAGTCGCTGCACCTGGCCGTCCACGCAGCCTTCCGTGGGGGCTTCGGTCACCGCCGCCAGTTGATCGCAGGTCGCGACGAGGGCGGTGACGCTGTGGGCGAACCCTTCCGCATCCTGCTTCCGGACGGACTCCGCGACCTCCGCCCGCTGGAGGACGTGCGGGATCTTTCGGAGTCTGGCGTCCTGGACGTCCGACAACTCGTGCCGGTCGAGGCCGTACTCCTGGAGCGGGGAGTCGCGCCGGTACACCTGATCCAGCTCGACCAGGACGCCCTGCGTCAAAGAGGCGGCGAAGACGACCAGCACCAGGCCCGTCGCCACCCGGAGGGCGCTGCCCGACTCCACCTCGTTGCGCCGCATGGCAAGGCTGAGCACGAACGAGCGCGTGGACGTCGCCACCCATCGGGCCAGGGACTGCGCCAGGACCGGCAGCGTGAGGGCGAGGCCCCCGCCGACCAGGATCACGGCAGTGGGAACGAGGACGGCGGACAGGCCGGTGTCATGGGGTGCGTGGCCCGTGGCGCCCGCCACGCAGTAGCCGACGCCGATGCCGGTCCCGGCCATGAGCGGGATCAGCCCCCAGCGGTGCGGTCGCCGCTGAACCGCGGTGCGGCGCACGGCCAGTGGGCTTGCCGCTGCTTCCCGGCCGCCGGCCCGTCCCACGACCCAGGCGAGCAGCGGGCAGCCGATCAAGCAGACGGCCATGGTGAACGCGCTCGGCGCGCCATCCTGCGGATACCACTTCAGGCCCGGTAGTCCGACCCTGGCCCCCACCTGGTTGAGAGCCGCATACAGGCCGAGGCCGAGCAGGCCGGCCAGCAGTGCGGCGACCACCGTCTCCACGGCGTTGACTCTCTGCGTCGCCTTCTGGCTCAGGCCGAGCAGGCGCAGTGCGGCCAGGCGACGGGCCCGGCTCGCCGCGGACAGCCGGGCACAGACGGAGAGGAAGACGACGAGGGGGAGCAGCACGACGCCGACCATCGTGAAGCGGACGATGTCGAGGGCGCCGGACTCCACGGTCCGCATGTCCACATACCGGCTGCCGAAGCCGTCGAAGCGGCTGGCGCCGGGGGCCTTCACCGAATCGACGCCCACGTAGGCGAAGAGCTCATCGGGGTCGGCCACACCCTCACGGCCGATGACACCGGCCTGGCGGCCGGGCAGCCTCTGCTTCAGACCCGGCTGTGCAGCCAGGGTCTTGGCGAGGCTGGGCGAGACGAACAGTTCGCCGGGGCGCGGCAGCCGGTCGAGGCCCGGCGGCGCGGGCATCTCCTCGGCCGTTCCCGGCGCGAAGAAGACGCGGGTGAGCATGCGCGAGCCATAGGGGTCCTCGCGGCTCAGGGTGAGGCCGTAGGGCCCGTGGCCGCCGATGAGGGCGTCCGACGCCCGTGTCTGCCTGTCGGCGATCCGAGTGTCCCGGGCCTCCAGGATCCCGGAGACCGACAGCACGATCGCCAGGCAGCACACCCCGACGGCTCCGCCGGTGACCATGAGGGCGAACCGGATCCGGTTCCCACGGCCCGATCCGGTCAACAGGCGCAGACCGAGGACGAGTTCCCTCACGAGTCGACCTCCCGGACGAGCACGCCGTCGGACATGACGTAGCGCGTGTCGGCACGGGCGGCCACCGCCTTGTCATGGGTCACCAGGACGACCGCGGTGCCCTGCGCCCTGGCGAGCATCAGAAACTCCTCCAGCACCGTGTTCGCATTCGCGCTGTCCAGCGATCCGGTCGGCTCGTCCGCGAACACCACCCCCGGGCGGTGGATCAAGGCTCGCGCCACCGCGACCCGTTGACTCTGGCCGCCGGAGACCTGGGACGGCCTACGGTCTCGTACGGAGTCGAGCCCGAGCCTGCGCAGGACGTCACCGGCGAGAGCGAGCGCCTCGCCCTTGCGCCGGCCCGCCAGCCTGAGCGGCAGTGCCGTGTTCTCCTCGACCGTCAGCTCGGGCAGCAACTCCCCGTACTGGAAGACGAATCCGAATCGTTCGCGCCGCAGCGCGCACAGCTCCTCGTCGTCCAGTTCCTCCAGCAGGCTCCCTTCGAACCACACCTCCCCGGCCGACACGGGGAGCACCCCGGCCAGGCAGTACAGCAGGGACGACTTCCCCGACCCGCTCTGCCCGGTGATGGCGATGACCTCGCCGCGCCGGACGGACAGAGAGGCGTCGTCGACCGCCACGGTCGCCCCGTAACACAGCTTCACCTTGCTCGCGGTCAGCACTTCGGGTGCCTGTACAGCGACGTGCATCCGGCCCTCCTGGGTAGGGGCCCGGGGCGTCCCGACGGATACCCCGGGCCTGTGCGTCAGCGGTCAGCGAGAGGCAGGGTTGCTGTAGTGACGCTGGGGCGAGCAGTTGTCCGGACGCAGCGAGCCGCGATCACGGCAGGCCCGGAGGTACCCGTTCGAGGTGTAGGCCTGCGCCCCGTCCCACATCGAGCGGTGCAGTGTCACCGTCTTGCGCTGCTTGCCGTTGTACCGGCTCCAGCCGTGGCCCTCGACCTTGGCCTGCATGTACACGTTGTGGCCGTCTCCAGGGTCGCTGTCCTCGAGCGAGCCCTTCCACTCGAACGCGCCGTGATTGACCCGGGGCTTGTTGAAGGCGTACTCGCCCTTGTAGAAGCGGACCCCGTCGCTGTGCAGCGCGGACATTTCGTGCCACGAAGCCGCCACGGCAACCCCCGCTCCACCGGCGAACACCCCGACCAACGCCAGCCCCACCACCGCGTTCTTCACACTCCGCATCCGCATGCCGCGCACCTCTCCGTGTAGCCCCGACCGCTCCAGCAGCCGCCGGGATCACAGACAGTAGCCACCCGCACACCGCCGAAACGGTTACTCAAAGTGACGATCACCTCATGGGGTGATCCGGGCGCACACGCGGAACGCGTACCGCGAACGCGCGAGAGCGGCACCCCCCGCACAAGGGGTGCCGCTCTCGCGTGAGGCCGGAGCCGGCGAAGATCGGTGAGGGTCGGGGACCTTCGACGGCTCCGGAGTTCGCCGGAGGCGGTCAGCGGTGGTCGCTGCCCGCCGAGGTGGAGGCCGCGCGGCCCGCCTCGAGGCGCGCGACCGGGATCCGGAACGGCGAGCAGGAGACGTAGTCGAGGCCGACCTCGTGGAAGAAGTGGACCGACTCCGGGTCTCCGCCGTGCTCACCGCAGACGCCGAGCTTGAGGTCGGGGCGCGTGGCACGGCCGGCCTCCACGGCGTTGCGGACCAGGGAGCCCACGCCGTCCTTGTCGATCGTCTCGAAGGGGCTGACGCCGAAGATGCCCTTCTCCAGGTAGGCCGTGAAGAAGGAGGCCTCGACGTCGTCGCGGGAGAAGCCCCACACGGTCTGGGTCAGGTCGTTCGTGCCGAAGGAGAAGAACTCCGCGGCCTCGGCGATCTGCGCGGCGGTGAGCGCGGCCCGCGGCAGTTCGATCATGGTGCCGATGGCGAGCTTGAGCTTGACCCCGGTCGCCGCCTCGACCTCGGCGATGACCTGGTCGGCCTCCTCGCGGACGATCTCCAGCTCCTGCACCGTGCCGACGAGCGGGATCATGATCTCGGCGCGCGGGTCGCCCTTGGCGTTCTTGCGCTCGGCGGCGGCCTCGGCGATGGCGCGGACCTGCATGGTGAACAGGCCGGGGATGACGAGGCCGAGCCGTACGCCGCGCAGGCCCAGCATCGGGTTCTGCTCGTGCAGGCGGTGCACGGCCTGGAGGAGGCGCAGGTCGTTCTCGTTGGCGTCCTTGCGGGACTCGGCGAGTGCGACGCGCACGGAGAGTTCGGTGATGTCGGGCAGGAACTCGTGCAGCGGCGGGTCGAGGAGACGGACCGTGACCGGGAGGCCGTCCATCGCCTCGAACAGTTCGACGAAGTCCTTCTTCTGGAGCGGCAGGAGCGCCTGCAGCGACTCCTCGCGCTCACTCTCCGTGTCCGCCAGGATGAGCCGCTCGACGAGCTCGCGGCGGTCGCCGAGGAACATGTGCTCGGTGCGGCACAGGCCGATGCCCTGGGCGCCGAAGCGGCGGGCGCGCAGCGCGTCCTCGGCGTTGTCGGCGTTGGCGCGCACGCGCAGGCGGCGTACTCGGTCGGCGTACGCCATGACGCGGTGCACGGCGCCGACCAGTTCGTCGGCGTCGTCGGCGCCGGCGTGCATGCGGCCCTCGAAGTACTCGACGACGGGGGACGGCACGACCGGTACCTCGCCGAGGTAGACCTTGCCGGTGGAGCCGTCGATGGAGATGACGTCGCCCTCCTCGACCACCACGTCACCGGCGGTGAGCCGGCGGCGCTTGGTGTCGACCTCGAGCTCCTCGGCGCCACAGACGCAGGTCTTGCCCATGCCGCGGGCGACGACGGCCGCGTGCGAGGTCTTGCCGCCGCGCGAGGTCAGGATGCCTTCGGCGGCGATCATGCCGTCGAGGTCGTCGGGGTTGGTCTCGCGGCGGATCAGGATGACCTTCTCGCCGGAGCGGGACCACTTGATGGCGGTGTACGAGTCGAAAACGGCCTTGCCGACGGCGGCGCCGGGCGAGGCGGCGATGCCGCGGCCGAGCAGTTCGACCTTGGCCTCGTCGTCGAAGCGCGGGAACATCAGCTGGGCCAGCTGCGCGCCGGTGACGCGCTGGAGCGCCTCCGCCTCGTCGATCAGGCCCTGGTCGACGAGCTGCGTCGCGATGCGGAAGGCGGCGCCCGCGGTGCGCTTGCCGACGCGGGTCTGGAGCATCCAGAGCTGGCCGCGCTCGATGGTGAACTCGATGTCGCAGAGATCCTTGTAGTGGTTCTCCAGGGTCTCCATGATCTGCATGAGCTGGTCGTACGACTTCTTGTCGATCTGCTCGAGCTCGGCGAGCGGCACGGTGTTGCGGATGCCGGCGACGACGTCCTCGCCCTGCGCGTTCTGCAGGTAGTCGCCGTAGACGCCGGCGTGGCCGGAGGCGGGGTCGCGGGTGAAGGCGACGCCGGTGCCGGAGTCGGGGCCGAGGTTGCCGAAGACCATCGAGCAGACGTTGACCGCGGTGCCGAGGTCGTGCGGGATGCGCTCCTGGCGGCGGTACAGCTTGGCCCGGTCGGTGTTCCACGAGTCGAAGACCGCGTGGATGGCGAGGTCCATCTGTTCGCGCGGGTCCTGCGGGAAGTCGCGGCCCGCCTCGGTCTTGACGATCTTCTTGAAGCGCGTGACGAGCTTCTTGAGGTCGGCGGCGTCGAGGTCCGTGTCGACGGTGACCTTCTTGGCGCGCTTGGCCTTCTCGAGCTCCTCCTCGAAGAGTTCGCCGTCGACGTCGAGGACGGTCTTGCCGAACATCTGGATGAGACGGCGGTAGGAGTCCCACGCGAAGCGGTCGTCGCCGGCCTGCTGGGCGAGGCCCTGCACGGACTTGTCGGAGAGGCCGATGTTGAGGACGGTGTCCATCATGCCGGGCATCGAGAACTTGGCGCCCGAACGGACGGACACGAGCAGGGGGTTGTCGGCCTGGCCGAGCTTCTTGCCCATCTGCTGCTCGAGCGCGTCGAGGTGGGCGGTGACCTCGTCACGCAGTGCCACGGGCTCGTCGCCGCTGTCGAGGTAGACCTTGCAGGCCTCGGTGGTGATCGTGAAGCCCGGGGGGACCGGAAGACCCAGGTTGGTCATCTCGGCGAGGTTCGCGCCCTTGCCGCCGAGGAGGTCCTTGAGGTCCTTGTTTCCCTCGGTGAAGTCGTAAACGAACTTCGCTACCTGAGGATCTTTGTTTTCCGACACGGGTCTCGACCCCTTGAGGCTCGGTGGCTGCCCTGACGGCGAGGAACATACCCAGATCCAAGGCCCGTGGGTACGTCCACTCAGCCGACCTGGGGTCCGCACCACCCGTCCGCCAGCAGATCGAAAGTAATGGCTTGGCAAGGTGGCGCACCGGATTGCGTTCACCTCTTGAACGATCAACCCCCGTAGAGGCGGATCTGCGCTCAGGTGAGCAGAGGTTCAGCTCACTTGCGTTCATGTCGTAAATGATCGCGCAGTGGCACTCAGTGCCACTCGTTGAAGAACCACAGTCGGCGATTTTGCGCTCACCTGAGCGCAACCCCTATCAGAGGTGGCGAGGATCACGCGCCGGACGACTCCGTTCGGACACCCCGGTGTCAGCATCCGGACAGCACGACGGCGCCCGTCGGTCATCGACCGACGGGCGCCGTCGTGTGCAGGATCAGGATCGGGCAGTCGTGCAGAGGGTCGGGCAGTCGCGGGCGGGGTCAGCCGCCGGACGTGTCCAGCTCGGCGTCCTCGGAGACGCCCGCGCAGTCGTACGGGTCGCCCAGCCAGCCGTCCGGGAGCACCACGCGGCCGTTGCCCGAGGTGCGTCCGCGCGGGCCGTCGGCGCCGGCCGGCCAGTCCTGGTCGAGGTCCAGCTCGTCGAGGCCGCCGCGCAGCTCGGCCAGCGACGAGGTGATGGCGAGCCGCTTGCGCATCTCGGAGCCGACCGAGAAGCCCTTCAGGTACCAGGCGACGTGCTTGCGGAAGTCGATGACGCCGCGCGTCTCGTCGCCGATCCACTCGCCGAGCAGCGTCGCGTGCCGCACCATCGCGTCGGCCACGACCCGCAGCGTGGGCCGCACCCGCTCCTCGCGGCCCTCGAACGCGGCGACGAGGTCGGCGAAGAGCCAGGGCCGGCCGAGGCATCCACGGCCGACCACGACGCCGTCGCAGCCGGTCTCGCGGACCATGCGCAGGGCGTCGTCGGCGGACCAGATGTCGCCGTTGCCGAGGACCGGGATCTCCGGGACGTGCTCCTTGAGACGGGCGATCGCGTCCCAGTCGGCGGTGCCGCCGTAGTGCTGGGCGGCGGTGCGGCCGTGCAGGGCGATCGCGGTGACGCCCTCCTCGACGGCGATGCGGCCCGCGTCGAGGAAGGTGAGGTGGTCGTCGTCGATGCCCTTGCGCATCTTCATCGTGACCGGCAGGTCACCGGCTCCGGCGACGGCCTCCTTGAGGATCGCCCGGAGCAGGTTCCGCTTGTACGGGAGGGCCGAGCCGCCGCCCTTGCGGGTCACCTTGGGGACGGGGCAGCCGAAGTTGAGGTCGATGTGGTCGGCGAGGTCCTCCTCCGCGATCATGCGGACGGCCTTGCCGACGGTGGCCGGGTCGACGCCGTACAGCTGGATCGAGCGCGGCTTCTCGGTCGCGTCGAAGTGGATCAGCTGCATCGTCTTCTCGTTGCGCTCGACCAGCGCCCGCGTCGTGATCATCTCGCTGACGAAGAGGCCCTTGCCGCCGCTGAACTCGCGGCACAGCGTGCGGAACGGGGCGTTCGTGATCCCCGCCATGGGCGCGAGGACCACCGGCGGTTGCACCAGGTGGGGGCCGATGGTCAGAGCGGACATCGCAGGGTTCTCCGGAACGTACGGGGGCTGGGGCAAGGATCCATTGTCGCTCACCCGGCCGGCGTCCCGCGCCGGGCCGCCAGTTTCTCCAGGCGCTCCTCGGTCTCCTCGTCCACGGGCACGTACGCGACCAGGCGGTGTCCGCCGCTGTCGGGGCTGAGCCACAGGTGGCGGTGTTCCAGGCGGAGCATGCCGATGTCCGGGTCGGGGTGCAGGTACCGCTTGACGTGCGGGGCCATGGGCGCGACGTCGTGCAGCTCCCACAGCGCGCGGAACTCGGCCGACTCGGCGAGCAGCCCGTCGAGGCGGGCCTTCCACGCGGGCTCGGCGACGTGCTCGGCCATGGCCTGGCGGAACTTCGCGACGATGACGGGCAGCATCGCGTCCCGCTCGACGAACTGGGTGCGCCAGCGGGCGCTCGTCGCCATCAGCCACAGGGAGTTGCGGTGCTCGGGGGCGAGCTCCTCGGGGTCGCCGAAGACGTCGGCGTAGGCGCTGTTCGCGGCGAGGATGTCGTAGCGGGCGTTCTTCACGGCGGCCGGGTACGGCGCGAGTTTGCGCATGGTGCGCAGGGTCGTGGCGGTGACGGCCGGGTGGGCGGTCTCGGCGTGCGGGTCGGGGGTCCCGGCGAGGGCGAAGGCGTGGGCGCGCTCGGTGGGGTCCATCTGGAGGGCGCGCACGATGGCGTCGAGGACGCCGGGCGAGACGTTGATGGCACGGCCCTGTTCGAGCCACGTGTACCAGGTGACTCCGACGGCGGCGAGGGTCGCGACCTCCTCGCGGCGCAGGCCGGGGGTGCGGCGGCGGGCGGTGCGCGGCAGGCCCGCCTGTTCGGGGCTGATGCGCTCGCGGCGGCTGCGCAGGAAGGCGGCGAGTTCGCCGCGGCGGGCCGCGTCGGCACCGGCGGTGGTCCCGTCGGTGGTCCCGTCGGTGCGGGCGGCGCTCTCGGAGGCGGCGACTGAGGTCATGCCACCAGGATGCTCCTGCCCGCATCCCGTTGCCAGGTACTGCCTGTAACAGGATGAGCAGGCTCTGGTACCCGGCTGGCGCCCGCGCGACGGTAGGGGGCATGACCTCCTCGACCTCGCGTTCACGGCGCCCGCCGGAGCGGGCTACCGTCGGATACATGCCCGATGCAATGACCTCGCCGCCCGGCCCGTCCGCGCCGTCCCACCGCAGGCGTCTGCTCGTCCTGGCGATCTGCTGCATGAGTCTGCTGATCGTCAGCCTCGACACCACGGTCCTCAACGTCGCGCTGCCGTCGATGGCGCGGGACTTCGACGCCACGCTCCCGGGCATGCAGTGGGCGATCGACGCCTACACGCTGGTCCTCGCCTCGCTGCTGATGCTCGCGGGGTCGACGGCCGACCGCGTCGGACGGCGCCGGGTGTTCATGATCGGCCTGACCGTGTTCACGGCCGCGTCCGTCGCCTGCTCGCTCGCGCCGAACCTGGAGGCGCTCGTCGCGTTCCGCATGGTGCAGGCCGTCGGCGGCTCGATGCTCAACCCGGTCGCCATGTCGATCATCACGAACACGTTCACCGACCCGCGCGAGCGGGCCCGCGCCATCGGCGTGTGGGGCGGCGTCGTCGGCCTGTCGATGGCCGCGGGCCCGCTCGTGGGCGGGGTGCTCGTGGACTCGGTCGGCTGGCGCTCGATCTTCTGGGTCAACCTGCCGGTCGGTCTCGCCGCCCTCGCCCTGACCTGGCGTTTCGTGCCCGAGTCGCGGGCCCCGAAGGCGCGCCGCCCGGATCCGGTCGGCCAGCTCCTGATGATCGCGCTGCTCGGTTCGCTGACGTACGCGATCATCGAGGGCCCGCACGCGGGCTGGGGTTCCGCGGAGATCGTCGTCTTCGGGGTGGTGGCGCTCGCCGCCCTCGTCGGGCTCCTGGTGTACGAACCGCGGCGCGCCGAGCCGCTGATCGATCTGCGGTTCTTCCGCTCGGCGCCGTTCAGCGGCGCCACCGTCGTGGCGATCAGCGCGTTCGCGGCGCTCGCCGGGTTCCTGTTCCTGTCGACGCTGTACCTCCAGGACGTGCGCGGCCTGGACGCGCTGCACGCGGGCCTGTGGATGCTGCCGATGGCCGTCATGACGCTGGTCTGCGCGCCGCTGTCGGGCCGGCTCGTGGGCAGTCGCGGGCCGCGGATCCCGCTGCTTGTCGCGGGGGTGGCGATGACGGCGAGCGGGGTGCTGTTCGCGGCGTTCGACGCGCAGACGTCGAACGGCACGCTGGTGCTCGGCTATGTGGTCTTCGGCCTGGGCTTCGGCTTCGTGAACGCCCCGATCACCAACACCGCGGTCTCCGGAATGCCCCGGGCGCAGGCCGGGGTGGCGGCCGCCGTCGCCTCGACGAGCCGGCAGATCGGCTCGACGCTGGGCGTCGCCGTGATCGGCGCGGTCCTCGCCTCCGGTGTCGCGGGTTCCTCGTACGCGACGGCGTTCGACGGCGCGGCCCGGTCGTGCTGGTGGATCATCGCGGGCTGCGGGCTCGCCGTCCTGCTGCTCGGCGCGCTGACCAGCGGGCGCTGGGCCCGCGAGACGGCCCGCCGCACGGCCGAGCGGTTGACGCCGCCGGGCGACGCCGACCCGGCCGGACAGCCTGCGGCGGTGGCGGAGCGGCAGGGCCCCGGGGGCGGCCGTTAGGGCCCGTGCGGTGGACAGGACCTAGCGGTCGAGCGGCACCGAGGGCTCCTCGTCCGCTGGCCGCTGCGGGGTCGACGACCGTGCCAGGGTGTGGAGCTCGTCCAGGCGGGCCCGGGTGGCGGCGTCCACGGGCGTGTAGGTGACCAGGCGGGCGCCGCCGGCAGGGCTGAGCCAGAGGTCGGTGTGGACGACGGCGAGCGGGCCCACGTACGGGTTGTGGAAGTGCTTGACCTTGCTGGCCACGGACTGGAGGACCTCGTGCCGCTCCCACAGCTCGCGGAACTCGGCCGACTCCTCGGTGAGCCGCTTGAGGACGAGCTTCCAGGCGGGCTCGGCGAGATGGTCGGCCATGCCGGAGCGGAACTTGGCGGCGAGCGTGCGCAGCACGTCGTCGAGGCCGACGATCGAGGAGCGCCAGGCGTCGTGGGTGAAGGCGAGCAGCAGCCAGTTGCGGTCCGCGGGCGGGATCTCGTCGAGGTCGCACAGCAGCATCCGGTAGGTGCTGTTGTAGGCGAGGATGTCGTAGCGGCTGTTCTGGATGCAGGCCGGGAGCGGCTCCAACTGGTCGATCAGCGCGACGAGTTCGGGACTGAGCGGGGCGCAGACCGCGGCCGGGGTCGGGTCGACGGCGCCGGCCAGGCCGAAGAGGTGCGCCCGCTCCCCCGCGTCGAGCCGCAGCGTGCGGGCCAGCGCGTCGAGGACCTGCGCGGAGACGTGGATGTCCCGGGCCTGCTCCAGCCACGTGTACCAGGTGACGCCGACCGCGGACAGGTGGGCGACCTCCTCGCGGCGCAGGCCCGGGGTGCGGCGGCGTCTGCCGCGCGGCAGACCGACCTCCTCGGGCGTGATGCGCTCGCGGCGGCTGCGCAGGAACCCGGCGAGCTCGTGCCGCCGGATCTCGGCGGGTCCTGCGGACACGTCCTGTGTCATGGTCGTCATGCTCCCAGCGTGGACCGCGCCGGAGCCTGTTTCCAGGTAGCGCTTCTACCAGGATAACGACACTCTGGTACCAGCCTCGGCGGTGGCGGACGCTCGATGCCATGACCACCCACACGTACGAGGCACCGGCGCGCACCGGCACCGGTTCCGCCTCGCCCACCGCGCAGGCCGCCCCCGTCCTGGGCCCGGCCGGGCTGCTCACCGTGCTGCTCGGCGCCGCGCTCCCGCTCATCGACTTCTTCATCGTCAATGTCGCGCTGCCCACCATGGGCCGTGATCTGCACGCGAGCGAGCCCGTCCTGGAGCTCGTCGTCGCCGGGTACGGCATCGCGTACGCAGTGCTGCTCGTCCTCGGGGGCCGGCTCGGCGATCTCCTCGGCCGGCGCCGGATGTTCCTCGGCGGCATGGCGGCCTTCGGGCTGACCTCGCTGGCCTGCGGGCTCGCGCCGTCGGCCTGGACGCTGGTCGTCGCGCGGGTCGCGCAGGGCGCGGCGTCGGCGGCGCTGCTGCCGCAGGTGCTCGCCACGATCCAGGCCACGACGCAGGGCCCGCGCCGGGCCCGCGCGATGAGCATGTACGGGGCGACGGCGGGGCTGTCCATGGTA
>NZ_WWIA01000731.1 GCF_009870065.1 Streptomyces sp. SID5785
CCGCGGACCGCCGCGGCGGGGGCGGTCGCGGGCCCGATACCGTAGGGCGCATCATGAGCGCTTCGCAGCCCCAGCACCCTGCTGACGTTCCGGCCGGTATCGCGGCCGATGTCCCGACTCTCCTGGTCAAGATCTTCGGCAAGGACCGGCCCGGCATCACCGCCGGGCTGTTCGACACCCTCGCCGCCTACTCCGTCGACGTCGTCGACATCGAGCAGGTCGTCACGCGGGGCCGCATCGTCCTGTGCGCCCTGGTGACCGCTCCGCAGTCCGGGCTCGAGGGAGACCTGCGGGCCACCGTGCACAGCTGGGCCGAGTCCCTGAAGATGCAGGCCGAGATCATCTCCGGCATGGGCGACAACCGGCCGCGCGGTGTGGGCCGCTCGCTGGTCACGGTGCTCGGCCACCCGCTCACCGCGGAGTCGACCGCCGCCATAGCGGCCGCCATCACCGCGACCGGCGGAAACATCGACCGTGTCTTCCGGCTCGCCAAGTACCCGGTGACCGCCGTCGAGTTCGCCGTGTCGGGCACCGAGACCGAGGAGCTGCGCACGGCGCTGGCCACGGAGGCGGCCCGGCTCGGTGTGGACGTCGCCGTCGTCGCGGCCGGTCTGCACCGGCGCGCGCAGCGGCTCGTCGTGATGGACGTCGACTCGACGCTCATCCAGGACGAGGTCATCGAGCTGTTCGCGGCGCACGCGGGTTGCGAGGACCAGGTCGCCGAGGTGACCGCGGCGGCGATGCGCGGCGAGCTGGACTTCGAACAGTCGCTGCACGCGCGCGTGGCGCTGCTCGCCGGGCTGGACGCGTCGGTCGTGGACAAGGTCAGGAGCGAGGTCCGGCTGACCCCGGGCGCGCGCACCCTGATCCGTACGCTCAAGCGGCTCGGCTACCAAGTGGGTGTCGTCTCGGGCGGGTTCACCCAGGTCACGGACGATCTGCGGGAGCGGCTCGGGCTCGACTTCGCACAGGCCAACACGCTGGAGATCGTCGACGGGAAGCTGACCGGCAAGGTCACCGGCGAGATCGTGGACCGGGCCGGGAAGGCGCGGCTCCTGCGCCGGTTCGCCGGTGAGGCGGGGGTGCCGCTGGCGCAGACCGTGGCGATCGGCGACGGTGCGAACGACCTGGACATGCTGAACGCGGCGGGTCTCGGGGTCGCCTTCAACGCGAAGCCCGTGGTGCGGCAGGCCGCCCACACGGCCGTCAACGTGCCGTTCCTGGACACCGTCCTGTATCTGCTGGGGATCACCCGCGAAGAGGTCGAGGCCGCCGACACGCACGAGGGATGACCCGAGGGACGAGCGGACCCGGGCCGGGGTCCCGGTCGCCCGGGGCCCCGGCCCGTCCCGCCGTCACTCGCTGGGGGCCCAGTAGTCGACCAGGGTCGCGGTGCCGGGCTCGAGGCTCTTCCACGGGCCGGTGAACGTGAGGACGGCGAAGGACGCCGTCGGGAAACCGCGCCGCTGCACACGGTGCAGAGTGTCGCCCTCGGCGTCCTGCGCGAGGATCTCGGTGAGGGCCTGGACGCCGGGGTTGTGGCCGATCAGGACCGTGCTGCGCACGTCGTCCGGGGTCTCGTTGAGCACGGCGATCAGCTCGCCGGGGGACGCCTCGTAGATGCGCTCCTCGTACACGGTGCGGGGCCGCTCGGGCAGTTCGGCGACGGCGAGCTTCCAGGTCTCGCGGGTGCGGGCGGCGGTCGAGCAGAGGGCCAGGTCGAACGAGATGCCGGAGTCGGCCAGTCTGCGGCCGGCGACGGGGGCGTCCCTGCGGCCCCGCTCGGCGAGCGGTCGGTCGTGGTCGGAGACCTGCGGCCAGTCCGCCTTGGCATGCCGGAAAAGGACAATCCTGCGGGGTTCTGCGACGCTCATGGCTCCCAGCTTCGCACGAAACCGGGCACGGGGCGCAGGGAGTTGACGCGGTCGCCCGGCACGGGTGAACCGCGGCGCGGACGGGTCAGTGCTGGACGAGTTCCCTGGCGCGTTCGAGCAGGTGCAGGTAGGCGGGGTCGCTCCCGGCGGCCTGGGCGTCGGCCGGGTTGAGGATCAGCAGGAGCAGCGCGACGAACGCGACGGCCGGCAGCGCGAGCGCCCACCAGGGCAGCCGGGTGCCGGCGCCGCCCGTGGCTGCCGGGTGGGTCCGGGTGTGCAGGGGGGCCGACATGGCTGCCTCCGGTCCGTGTGCGCCGCGGTCCGCCACCGCGGTGGGCCGCCTGGTCGGGGCGACACTTCGACGGTACGGACCGGGCGGGCCGCGGCCCATCCGGTGATCCACCCACTCGACCCTGACCCTGGCCCCCTAGGGGACGGTGGAGTTAACCCCACCCCCGCCGGCTCCGGGCCGGTCCGGACGGGGTCGGCCGGGTTCGGACGGGGTCGGCCCGACGGTCGGCCCGGCGGTATCAGGGAGAGGCGAGCGTCGCGACGATGGCGACGATCACGGTGACGGCCAGCATCGCGCCGAAGACGGCGAGGAGCTTCTTCTGGCTGTTCTGGGGGTTGGGCTCGAGCACAGGCGACATGCGGCAAGTGTCGCACCCGTCCCCCGCGGCCGCGGCGCCGGGGCCGACGGGGTCAGGAGGCGGTCAGGAGGTGGTCAGGAGGTAGGGGCCTGCGCGGTGGCCTCGTCCTCGACCGTGCGGTTGCGGCCGGCGAAGACGCCGACCACGATCTGCGGCACCATCAGCGCGGCCATCAGCGCGATCGGCACGCCCCAGCCGCCGCTGTGCTGGTAGAGCACACCGACGAGCAGCGGGCCGGGGATCGAGATGAGGTAGCCGGTGGACTGGGCGAACGCGGAGAGCTTGACGACGCCGGGGCCGGTGCGGGCACGCATGCCGACCATCGTGAGGGCCAGCGGGAAGGCGCAGTTCGAGATGCCGAGCAGGACGGCCCAGGCCCAGGCGCCGGAGGCCGGGGCGAAGTAGAGGCCCGCGTAGCCGGCCAGGCCGCACACGCCGAGGAAGACCACCATGGGGCCCTGGCTGGGCAGCCGGGCCGCGACGCGCGGGATGACGAAGCCGAGCGGCACGCCCATCACCATGCAGACGGCGAGCAGCACACCGGCGGTGGAGGCGGAGACCCCGGCGTCGCGGAAGATCTGCGCCATCCAGCCCATGGTGATGTAGGCGGCGGTGGCCTGGAGGCCGAAGAAGCAGGCGAGCGCCCACGCGGTGCGGCTGCGGGCGATGCGCAGTCCGTCGCCCTCGGCCGGGGCGGCGGAGCGTGCGTCCGGGGCGGGCGCGGGCTGCTGCGGCGCGATCCCGGTGCGCTTCTCGCGGACCAGCGGGAGCCAGGGGATCACGGCGGCGACGCCCAGGGCGGCCCACACGGCGAGGCCGCTCTTCCAGTCGCCCCCGAGGGCGTCGGTCACCGGGACGGTGACGGCGGCGGCCATCGAGGTGCCCGCGGCGAGCGCCATCGAGTAGAGGCCGGTCATGGTGCCGACCTTCTCGGGGAACCAGCGCTTGACGATGACCGGCATCAGCACGTTGGCCACGGCGATGCCCATGAGGGCGAGGGCGGTGGCGACGAGGAAGGCCACCGTGTTCCCCGTGTACGGGCGGATGACGAGGCCGGCGGCGATGGCGGCCATGCCGAAGCAGACGACGGCGGAGGCGCCGAACCGCTTGGCGAGGCGCGGCGCCATGGAGCCGAAGACCGCGAAGCAGAGCGGCGGCACGGAGGTCAGGAGTCCGGCGAGGCTGCCGCTCATGCCCAGTCCGTCGCGGACCTCTTCGAGGAGGGCACCGAGGCTGGTGATGGCGGGGCGCAGGTTCAGGGCGGCGAGGACGATGCCGACGGTCACCAGGCGTACGGCCCAGGTGTGGGGCCCGGAGTTTTTCTCCGGGTCCGCGGTCGTCGGGGTCGGGTTCGGGGCGGTCGGCGGTGCCATCGTCGGGGTTTCCTCACTAGCCATGAGACCCATATTAGAATCATGGGATGATTGGTTGTCCAATCCGAATGCGTCACAATCGTCAGCACCCGCTCCCGATTCCGTACGAGCAAGCACGAAGGAACGTCATGGCACTGACCTCCCCCCGGCGCTCGGCCCTGTCCGAGCAGGTCATCTCCGCACTGCGCGCCCAGATCTCCTCGGGCGAGTGGCCGGTGGGCTCGCGCATCCCGACGGAGCCGGAGCTCGTCGAGCAGCTGGGCGTCGCGCGCAACACGGTCCGCGAAGCGGTGCGCGCCCTCGCGCACAACGGCCTGCTCGACATCCGCCAGGGCTCGGGCACCTACGTCGTGGCGACGAGCGAGCTGGCCGGGGTGATGCAGCGGCGGTTCGCGGACGCGGACCCGCGGCACATCGCCGAGCTGCGCTCCACGCTGGAGTCGAGCGCGGCGGCGCTGGCCGCGCAGCGGCGCACCGAGCGCGACCTCAAGCAGCTCGACGCCCTGCTCGTGCGGCGCGAGGAGGCGTGGGACACGCGGGACGCCGAGGCGTTCGTGACGGCGGACTCGACGTTCCACATGGCCGTGGTCGCCGCGTCGCACAACGACGTGATGACGGCGATGTACGCGGACCTCGGCGAGGTGCTGCGGGACTGGCTGCGCGGTGACGTGGGCGAGCGCCTCACCGACGAGAACCACATGGACCACACGGCGCTGGTCGACGCGATCAGGGACGGGGACGCGGAGACCGCGGCCACGGAGGCGGCCGGTTATCCGTTCCTGTGCCGGCCGAGCCGGTTCAGCCCGCCTGCCGGTGGCTGACCCAGGCGCTGCGCACGTCCTTCCAGCAGCGCCCGGCGATCCGTACGGTCTCGGCCGGGCCGACCGCCCGCGGCTTCGTGTCGCGGTCGATGTCCCACCACTGCGCGCACTCGACGTGCAGCGCGACCCGGTCGACCGCGGGGTAGGGATTGTGGCAGGTGGCGACGGCGTCCGACCCCACGATCCGCACCCGGCACCCGGCCCCGGAGGGCTCGGGTGCGGCCACGCTCTCGGTGCCGGCGCCCAGCAGAGCGAGCACGGCGAGCACGGTGACGGTCGGGCGGCTCAGACGCACGAAGGGACCTCCTCGCACCAGAGTGCGAGAAGGTCCCTCGTGGTGTCCTGGCCGACTGGCCCATTCGGGGCGACGGCACACGGGCCCCGTCGGGCCCGGACCGGCAGCGGAGTGCTAGGCGCCGATGGCGTGCAGCCCGCCGTCGACGTGGATGATCTCGCCCGTCGTCTTCGGGAACCAGTCCGACAGGAGCGCGACGATGCCGCGGCCGGCCGGCTCCGGGTCCTTCAGGTCCCACTCGAGCGGGGAGCGCGTGTCCCACACCGAGGCCAGCTCGCCGAAGCCCGGGATGGACTTGGCGGCCATGGAGCCGAGCGGACCCGCCGAGATCAGGTTGCAGCGGATGTTCTGCTTGCCGAGGTCGCGCGCCATGTAGCGGCTGGTGGCCTCGAGGGCGGCCTTGGCGGGGCCCATCCAGTCGTACTGCGGCCACGCGAACTGCGCGTCGAAGGTGAGGCCGACGACGGAACCGCCCTCGCTCATCAGCGGCAGCAGCGCCATCGTCAGCGACTTCAGCGAGAACGCCGAGACGTGCATGGCGGTGGCCACCGACTCGAACGGCGTGTTGAGGAAGTTGCCGCCGAGCGCGTCCTGCGGGGCGAAGCCGATGGAGTGCACGACACCGTCGAGGCGGTCGCCGAGCTGCTCGCGGACCTGGCCCTCGAGCCGGGCGAGGTGCTCGTCGTTGGAGACGTCGAGCTCCAGGACCTTGACCTTGTCGGGCTCGGGCAGCTTCTTCGCGATGCGCTCGGTGAGCGTCGGGCGCGGCCAGGCGGTGAGGATGATCTCCGCACCCTGCTCCTGGGCCAGCTTCGCGGTGTGGAAGGCGATGGAGGACTCCATCAGCACACCGGTGATGAGGATCTTCTTGCCCGCGAGGATTCCAGTGGTGTTCGTCATCGTGCTCAGTGACCCATTCCCAGTCCGCCGTCAACCGGGATGACGGCTCCAGTGATGTACGCGGCGTCGTCCGAGGTCAGGAACCTGACCACGCCGGCGATCTCCTCGACCTGCGCGTACCGGCCGAGCGGCACCTGCTTCACGATGTTGGCGCGCTGCTCGTCGGTGAGCGCCTGGGTCATGTCGGTGTCGACAAAACCGGGGGCGACGACGTTGAAGGTGATGTTGCGCGACCCGAGCTCCCGGGCGAGGGAGCGCGCGAAGCCGACGAGACCGGCCTTGGAGGCGGCGTAGTTCGCCTGCCCCGCCGAACCGAGCAGACCGACGACGGAGGAGATCAGGACGACACGGCCCTTCTTGGCGCGCAGCATGCCGCGGTTGGCGCGCTTGACGACCCGGAAGGTGCCGGTGAGGTTGGTGTCGAGGACGGACGTGAAGTCCTCCTCGGACATGCGCATGAGGAGCTGGTCCTTGGTGACGCCGGCGTTGGCGACGAGGACCTCGACGTTGCCGTGCTTCTCCTCGATCTCCTTGTAGGCCTGCTCCACCTGCTCGCCGTCGGTGATGTCGCACTTGACGGCCAGGAAGCCCAGCTTCTCGAGCTCCGCCGGATCCCCCGAGCGGTACGTGATCGCGACCTTGTCGCCGGCCTCCGCGAATGCGCGGGCGATGGCGAGGCCGATGCCCCGGTTTCCTCCGGTGACGAGAACCGAGCGGCTCAACGGATCACCCTTTCGATAGCGGTCGTCGTACCTCGGAAACCTATCGGTACGACCCGGAGTACGGAGAATCGGCCACCGACAGCGCGGCCCGCGACTCGCTGTCGGGTCTCTACAGAAAGTCCTGGCCGTGCACCCCGGCGGCGCGACATGATCGGGGCCCACGGTGGCGACGACAGGGAGACAGCCGTGCCTCATTCGATCGATGACGTCTTCACGGCGCTGCCGCTGCGGGCGCTCGCCGACGCGGCGCTGGCCCGGGCCCGCGCGCTGGGTGCCGAGCACGCCGACTTCCGCCTCGAGCGGGTGCGCAGCGCCGCGGTGCGGCTGCGGGACGCGAAGCCGTCGGGATCCTCGGACACCACGGACCTGGGGTACGCGGTCCGCGTCGTGCACGGCGGCACCTGGGGCTTCGCCTCCGGGGTCGACCTGACGATGGACGCGGCGGCGAAGGTCGCCTCGCAGGCCGTCGCGATGGCGCAGCTCAGCGCGAAGGTGATCGAGGCCGCCGGGTCGGACGAGCGCGTGGAGCTCGCCGCCGAGCCGGTGCACGCGGAGAAGACCTGGGTCTCCTCCTACGAGATCGATCCGTTCTCGGTGCCGGAGGAGGAGCGGGCGGAGCTGCTCGCGCAGTGGAGCGCGCGGCTGCTCGCGGCGGACGGGGTCGCGCACGTGGACGCCTCGCTGCTGAGCGTCCACGAGAACAAGTTCTACGCCGACACCGCCGGTACGGTGACGACGCAGCAGCGCGTCCGGCTGCACCCGCAGCTCACCGCGGTCGCGGTGGACGCGTCGAGCGGCGAGTTCGACTCGATGCGCACGCTGGCCCCGCCGGCGGGGCGCGGCTGGGAGTACCTGACGGGCACGGGCTGGGACTGGGAGAGCGAGCTCGCCGAGATCCCGGAGCTGCTCGCCGAGAAGATGCGCGCGCCGAGCGTGCAGGCGGGCTCGTACGACCTGGTCGTCGACCCGTCGAACCTGTGGCTGACGATCCACGAGTCGATCGGGCACGCCACCGAGCTGGACCGGGCGCTCGGCTACGAGGCGGCGTACGCGGGCACGTCCTTCGCCACGTTCGACCAGCTCGGCAAGCTCAGGTACGGCTCCGAGATCATGAACGTGACAGGTGACCGCACCGCCGAGCACGGGCTCGCGACGATCGGCTACGACGACGAGGGCGTGGCCGGCCAGTCCTGGGACCTGGTCAGGGACGGCACGCTGGTCGGCTACCAGCTGGACCGCCGCATCGCGCGGCTGACCGGCTTCGAGCGGTCCAACGGCTGCGCGTACGCCGACTCCCCCGGCCACGTCCCGGTGCAGCGCATGGCGAACGTGTCGCTCCAGCCGGACCCGGGCGGGCTGTCGACCGCGGATCTGATCGCGGGCGTGGACCGTGGCATCTACGTGGTCGGGGACCGGTCCTGGTCGATCGACATGCAGCGCTACAACTTCCAGTTCACCGGCCAGCGCTTCTTCCGGATCGAGAACGGGCGGCTGGCCGGGCAGCTGCGGGACGTCGCGTACCAGGCGACGACCACCGACTTCTGGGGCTCGATGGCGGCCGTCGGCGGCCCGCAGACCTACGTCCTGGGCGGCGCCTTCAACTGCGGCAAGGCCCAGCCGGGCCAGGTCGCGGCGGTCTCGCACGGCTGCCCCTCCGCCCTGTTCAAGGGAGTCAACATCCTCAACACGACGCAGGAGGCCGGTCGATGAGCCCACGCACCGTCACGCCGCACGAGATCGTCGAGCGTGCCCTCGAGCTGTCCCGCGCGGACGGCTGCGCCGTCATCGCGGACGAGACGTCGAGCGCCAACCTGCGCTGGGCGGGCAACGCGCTGACGACGAACGGGGTGACGCGTGGACGCACCCTGACCGTGATCGCGACCGTCGACGGGAAGCGGGGCACGGCGACCGGTGTCGTGTCCCGGGCCGCCGTCACCGCGGACGACCTGGAGCCGCTGGTCCGGGCCGCCGAGGAGGCCGCCGCGCAGGCCGGACCCGCCGAGGACGCGCAGCCGCCGGTGACCGGGGTGCCGCACTCCGCGACGTTCACCGAGCCGCCGGCCGAGACGTCGTCGGCGGTGTTCGCCCGGTTCGCGCCGGCGCTCGGCGAGGCCTTCGCGACGGCCCGGGCCGGGGGACGCGAGCTGTACGGGTTCGCGCAGCACGAGATGACGTCCAGCTATCTCGGTACGTCGGCGGGCCTGCGCCTGCGCCACGACCAGCCGAACGGGACGCTGGAGCTGAACGCGAAGTCGCCGGACCGCACCCGCTCGGCCTGGGCGGGCCGCGCCACCCGCGACTTCACGGACGTGGACCCGGCGCAGCTCGACGCGGACCTCGCGCAGCGGCTGCGCTGGGCCGAGCGCCGGATCGACCTGCCCGCGGGCCGCTACGAGACGCTGCTGCCGCCGACCGCCGTCGCTGACCTGCTGATCTACCAGCTGTGGTCGGCCGGTGCGCGGGACGCCGCCGAGGGCCGGACGGTGTTCAGCAGGCCGGGCGGCGGGACCCGGGTCGGTGAGCGGCTGAGCCCGCTGCCGCTGACGCTGCGCAGCGACCCGCACGAGCCGGGTCTCGAGTGTGCGCCGTTCGTCCTCGCGCACTCCTCGGGCGACGACGCGTCGGTGTTCGACAACGGCCTGCCGGTCGGCGCCACCGAGTGGATCGCGGACGGGAAGCTGCGCCGACTGTCGACGACGCGGCACAGCGCCGCCCTGACGGGGCTGCCCGTGGCGCCCGCCGGGGACAACCTGATCCTGGACGGCGGCGCGGGCCGCTCGCTGGACGAGATGGTCGCGGACACGGAGCGCGGGCTGCTGCTGACCTGCCTCTGGTACATCCGCGAGGTCGATCCGGCGACGCTGCTCCTGACCGGTCTGACCCGGGACGGCGTGTACCTGGTGGAGCACGGCGAGGTGGTCGGCGAGGTGAACAACTTCCGGTTCAACGAGTCGCCGGTGGACCTGCTGGGCCGGGCCACGGAGGCCGGGCGCACGGAGCAGACGCTGCCGCGCGAGTGGGGCGACTGGTTCACCAGGGCCGCGATGCCGGCCCTGCGGGTGCCGGACTTCAACATGAGCTCGGTCAGCCGGGGCGTGTGACGCCCATAGACTGGCGGGACACCATCAGCTCTGTTCAAGGAGACACGGAACCGTGACGGACATCGTCGACGAACTGAAGTGGCGCGGGCTGATCGCCCTGTCCACCGACGAGGACGCGCTGCGCAAGGCCTTCGCGGACGGTCCGGTCACGTTCTATTGCGGCTTCGACCCGACCGCGCCGAGCCTGCACCTGGGCAACCTGGTGCAGATCCTCACGATGCGGCGCATCCAGCAGGCGGGACACCGCCCGCTGGGTCTGGTCGGCGGCGCCACCGGCCTGATCGGTGACCCGAAGCCGAACTCGGAGCGCACGCTGAACTCGCCGGAGGTCGTCGCGGGCTGGGTCGAGCGGCTGCGCGGCCAGATCGAGCGCTTCCTCGACTTCGACGGCCCGCACGCGGCGACGATGGTGAACAACCTGGACTGGACCCAGGGCATGTCCGCCATCGAGTTCCTGCGGGACATGGGCAAGTACTTCCGGGTCAACAAGATGATCGCCAAGGAGGCGGTCTCGCGCCGGCTCAACTCGGACGCGGGTATCAGCTACACCGAGTTCAGCTACCAGATCCTGCAGGGCATGGACTACCTGAAGCTGTACGAGCAGCGCGGCTGTGTCCTGCAGACCGGCGGCAGCGACCAGTGGGGCAACCTGACCTCCGGCACCGACCTGATCCACCGGGTCCACCCGGAGGCGGTCGTGCACGCGATCGGCACCCCGCTGCTCACGAAGGCGGACGGCACCAAGTTCGGCAAGACCGAGTCGGGGACCGTCTGGCTGGACGCCGAGATGTTCTCCCCGTACGCCTTCTACCAGTTCTGGCTGAACGCGGACGACCGGGACATCTCCAAGTTCCTGCGCACCTTCTCCTTCATGTCCCGCGAGGAGATCGAGGAGCTGGAGCGGCTGACCGAGGAGCGTCCGCAGGCGCGGGCCGCGCAGCGTGCGCTGGCCGAGGAGCTGACGACGCTGGTGCACGGCGCCGACCAGACGGCGGCCGTGGTGGCGGCGTCGAAGGCCCTCTTCGGCCAGGGCGACGGGAACCTGGCGGACCTGGACGAGGCGACGCTCGCCGCCGCGCTGTCCGAGCTGCCGAAGATCGCGGTCACCGAGCTGGCCCCGGCCGTCGAGCTGTTCGCCCAGGTCGGCCTGGTCGCCAGCAAGTCCGCCGCCCGGCGGACGGTGAAGGAGGGCGGCGCCTACGTGAACAACGCGAAGGTCGCCGCGGAGGACTTCGTGCCGGCGGCCGGCGACCTGCTGCACGGGCGCTGGCTGGTGCTGCGCCGCGGCAAGAAGAACCTGGCCGCGGTGGAGGTCACCTCCGGCGCCTGACGGCGCCCGCCCGCCTTCCTGGTTCCGCACGACGGCCCGGTCCCGCAGCCGCGGGGCCGGGCCGTCGTGCGTCGCGGTGCGCCCGGCCGGTCAGGCCTTCTGCTTGTTGCCGCGCAGGGCGTTCCAGGCGAAGTCGCCGACGCCGACCACGACGACGGCGCCGATCAGCTGGAGCAGATGGCGCGTCCAGTCGATGCCCTTGGTGTCGTTGACTCCGATCCCCGTGGCCACCCAGTTGCCGAGGACGCTGCCGATGATGCCGAACACCGTCGTCAGCCACAGCGGGATGTGCTGCTTGCCCGGCAGGATCGCTCGCGCGATCAGGCCCAGCACGAAACCCACGATGATTGCCCACAACCAACTCATGTCGTCGCCTCCTCAAGCGGCGCCGGGCGCAGTCACGCCGCGCATGTGCGATCAGTCTCCGGCCGTACCCCGTACGGCGCATGTCGGGGAGCCCCGTACGTGGGACGGCGCAGTGACGGCCGGGGTCCGCGCCTCCCCCGCTCTCGTGACCGGCGCAGCCCGGGCGTACCGTGGTGGCAGTCCGGTCCGGGGAGAGTCCGGCGAGTCGGCGGGTGGTGGATTGTGATGCGGAAGCGCAGCGGCAACGGCGGAGCAGAGGTCTTCCGGATCACCGGAGCCCGGCAGGGGCTCGCGGCGGACGTGCGCGGGCGGCAGCGCCGGTACGTGATCTCGATGGCGATCCGCACGGTCTCGGTGGTCCTGACGGCGGTGCTGTGGAACGTGGAGCGCCCTGTGGCGATCGTGACGCTGATCCTCGGCGCGCTGCTCCCCTACGTGGCGGTCGTGATCGCGAACGCGGGCCGGGAGAACGTGCCGTCGCTGCCCTCGACCTTCGTGCCGGCCCCGGTGCGGCCGATGATCTCCGCGGCGTCCGCGGCCCCGGCGGAACCGGCGGCGGAGGACCGGCGCTGAGGCCGGTCGCGACCCCTTCGGCACCGTCCGTGAGGGCCCGCTCGCGCGGCGCTGGAGGCCCGCACGAACCTCAGGAAAAGCTCAGATCAATCATGTAGTTCCAGTGCCGGGCGCAGGGTCCCCCGTGACATACTGCGTACGCGCTCCGCATCCCCCGTCGGAGCGACGGACCGACGCCGGGCAGCTCCCCCCGTGGCTGCTCGGCGTCGCCATTTCCGGGGCCTTTAGGGTGGGGGCGTGAACCTCGCGAACCTCTCCGGACCGTCGCCCGCCACCCCCCAGTGCTCCGCCAAGGGCTGCCGCGCCGACGCGGTCTGGGTGCTCGCCTGGAACAACCCGAAGCTGCACACGCCGGACCGCCGCAAGACATGGCTGGCGTGCGACGGACACCGCGAGCATCTGAGCCAGTTCCTCGGGGTGCGCGGCTTCCTGAAGGACGTCGTGACCCTCGCCGAGTGGGAGGAAGCGGCCGGGCGGGAGTAGGTCAGCCGCCGATCGCCGACATCGGGCGGTCGGGCTGCAGGAACGTGGGGTCGTCGAGACCGGAGCCGGCCTTCTTGCCCCACATGGCCAGCTTCCAGATCCGGGCGATGTGCTCGTCCGTGCCCTCGGGGCCCTCGGCGCGCAGGGCCGCCCGCAGGTCCGTCTCCTCTGTGGCGAACAGACAGGTGCGGACCTGGCCGTCGGCGGTGAGCCGGGTGCGGTCGCAGGCGGAGCAGAACGGGCGGGTGACGGAGGCGATGACGCCCACGCGCTGCGGGCCGCCGTCGACGATCCAGCGCTCGGCGGGGGCCGAGCCGCGCTCCTCGGAGCCCTCGGGGGTGAGCGTGAAGCGGGTGCGCAGCGAGGCCAGGATGTCACCGGCGGTGATCATGCCGTCCCGCTTCCAGCCGTGCTGGGCGTCGAGGGGCATCTGCTCGATGAAGCGGAGCTCGTAGTCGTGCTCGAGGGCCCAGGCCAGCAGCTCGGGGGCCTCGTCCTCGTTGAGCCCCGGCATCAGGACGGAGTTGATCTTCACGGGGGTCAGGCCCGCCTCGTGGGCGGCGGCGAGGCCCTCGATGACGTCCTTGTGCCGGTCGCGGCGGGTCAGCGTCTTGAAGACGTCGGGGCGGAGCGTGTCCAGCGACACGTTCACCCGGTCCAGACCGGCCGCCTTCAGGGCGGCGGCGGTGCGCTTCAGCCCGATCCCGTTCGTCGTCAGGGACATGCGGGGGCGGGGCTCCAGGGCCGCGACCCGCTCGACGATGCCGACGAGGCCGGGGCGCAGCAGGGGCTCGCCGCCGGTGAAGCGGACCTCGGTGATGCCGAGGTCGGTGACGGCGATGCGGATGAGCCGGACGATCTCGTCGTCCGTGAGCAGGTCGGGCTTGGCCAGCCACTGCAGGCCTTCTTCGGGCATGCAGTAGGTGCACCGCAGGTTGCACTTGTCGGTCAGCGAGACCCGCAGGTCGGTGGCCACTCGGCCGTAGGTGTCGATGAGCACGTCGGCCCCCTCCCTGATCGTGTTGTGTCTGACACGTCCGAGCCTACGTGACGGGGCCGACAGGAACAGGCCGGTGATCCCACGAGTGTGCGGCGCCCCCGTCGTAGAGAGCTACCAGCTCTCCACGACGGGGGCGCCGTCCGGCCGGGTCCGTCAGTGGGCGCCGGTGCCGGTCAGGGACCGGACCTCCAGCTCCGCGTACTTGCCCTTGTCGGCCTTCTCCTTCGACAGGTAGGTGCCGAGGATGCCGAGGAGGAAACCGACCGGGATCGAGATGAGACCGGGGTTCTCCAGCGGGAACCAGTGGAAGTCGACGCCCTTGAACATCGATGTCTTCTCGTTGCCGGAGACGACCGGCGAGAAGAGCACCAGGAAGACGGCGGTGAACAGGCCGCCGTAGATCGACCACAGTGCTCCGCCGGTGTTGAAGCGCTTCCAGAAGAGGCTGTAGAGGATCGTCGGCAGGTTGGCGGAGGCGGCGACCGCGAAGGCGAGGGCGACGAGGCCGGCGACGTTGAGGTCGCGGGCGAGGGCGCCGAGCGCGATCGAGACGATGCCGATGAAGACGGTGGCCCAGCGGGCGGCCTTCATCTCCTCCTTCTCGGTGGCCTTGCCCTTCTTGATGACGTTCGCGTAGATGTCGTGCGCGAACGACGAGGACGAGGCGAGGGTGAGGCCGGCGACCACGGCGAGGATCGTCGCGAAGGCGACCGCCGAGATGGAGGCGAGCAGGATCGCGCCCCAGTTGGAGTCGACGCCGCCCAGATGGAGGGCGAGCAGGGGTGCGGCCGTGTTGCCCGCCGGGTTCGAGGCGATGATCTCGTCGGGCTTGATGAGGGCGGCGGCGCCGAAGCCGAGGGCGATCGTCATCAGGTAGAAGGCGCCGATGATGCCGATGGCCCAGTTGACGGACTTACGGGCGGCCTTCGCGGTCGGCACCGTGTAGAACCGGATCAGGATGTGCGGGAGTCCGGCGGTGCCGAGGACGAGGGCGATGCCGAGCGAGAGGAAGTCCAGCTTCGACGTGGCGGTGGCGCCGTACTTGAGGCCGGGCTCCAGGAAGGCCGAACCCTTGCCGCTGTTGTCCGCGGCGGAACCGAGCAGGTCCGAGATGTTGAAGTCGAACTTCAACAGCACCAGGAAGGTCAGCAGGATGGCGCCCACGATGAGCAGGACCGCCTTGACCATCTGCACCCAGGTGGTGCCCTTCATGCCGCCGATGGTGACGTAGACGATCATCAGGACGCCGACGAGGGCGACGATGCCGATCTTGCCCGCGTCCGAGGTGATGCCGAGCAGCAGCGAGACGAGCACGCCCGCTCCGGCCATCTGCGCGAGCAGGTAGAAGATCGAGACGACGATCGTCGAGGTGCCCGCCGCGGTGCGCACGGGGCGCTGGCGCATCCGGTAGGCGAGGACGTCGCCCATCGTGTAGCGGCCGGAGTTGCGCAGCGGTTCGGCGACCAGGAGGAGCGCGACGAGCCAGGCGACCAGGAAGCCGATGGAGTAGAGGAAGCCGTCGTAGCCGAACAGCGCGATGGCGCCGGCGATGCCGAGGAACGAGGCGGCGGACATGTAGTCGCCGGAGACCGCGAGGCCGTTCTGGAAACCGGTGAACTGGCGGCCGCCCGCGTAGAAGTCCGCGGCGTCCTTGGTCTGGCGGCCCGCCCAGATGGTGATGACGAGGGTGGCGAGGACGAACACCGAGAAGAGGCCGATGATCAGCGGCCGGTGTTCGCTCGCCTCTCCGGCGGCCAGTACGTGCACAGCTGCGGGGCTCATGCGCCGCCCTCCATACGGGACTTGATGGCGTCGGCCTTCGGGTCGAGCTTCGCGGCGGCGTGCCGCGAGTACCACCAGGCGATGAGGAACGTCGTGAGGAACTGGGCGAGGCCCAGGACGAACGCGACGTTGATGTTGCCGAAGAGCTTGGTGCCCATGAAGTCGCCCGCGTAGTTCGAGAGCAGGACGTAGAGCAGGTACCAGGCGATGAAGGCGATGGTGAGCGGGAACGCGAACGAGCGGTGCGCGTGGCGCAGTTCACCGAACTCCGCGCTCTGCTGCACCTCGACGAACTCCTCGGTGGAGGGCAGCGCCGGCCGCTCGTCGGGGCTTCCCTTCTGCGGTGGTGGGGCGTCGGTGGCCACGGACTCTCCTCGTGATGCGGGTGCTGTCGGGGATGCGGGCAGGGCTGCGTCCGGGCCGCACAGTGACGTGGATCACGTGGGCCGGCTCGCGATGGTAGGGCCTGTGCCGCGTGATCCGACAGGGGGCCGGATCACGCGGGTCGCTCTGCACAACGGCACGGGGACACGGGTGGAGTGGTTCAACTCCCTTGGTTTCTTTCCGGACTCATTGATGACCTGCGTGGATCAGCGATACGTTCAGCCCGCACCACTGGTCATGTACCTGCCCGAGCACCACACGTGTCTCGGGCTTTCGCTTATTCGCCCACAACGACGGATGATGTGGAGATCCCATGGCTCATCTGCCTGCCAGACGCCGCGCGGCCCTCGCCCTGCCGATCGGCGTCGCGCTGACGGCCACCTTCGGCTTCCTGCCGTCCGCTGCCGCCGCGCCCGCCGACTCCCCTGCCGCGAGCGCCACTTCGGAGTCCTCGTCGCTGGCCTACGTGGTGAACACGCGCAGCACCGACGCGCACACGCTGGCCTCGGTCCGCAGGTCGATATCCGCGGCGGGCGGTTCGGTCGTCGAGACGTACGCGCGGATAGGCGTCTTCGTCGTCCACGCCTCCGACCCCGGCTTCGGCAGGCAGGTGCGCGCGGCCCGGGGCGTCGCCTCGGCCGGTGCCACGCGGACCGCGCCGCTCAGCGCGGCCGGCACCACCGACGAGGGCGCCGTGCAGAAGCTCTCGAAGGCGCAGGCCGACCGCCTCGCCGCGCGGGCCGCCCCCGGTCAGGAGCCGATGGAGGCCGACCAGTGGGACCTGCGGGACATCGGCGCGGACCAGGCCGCGAAGATCAACCCGGGCAGCCGCAAGGTCACCGTCGGTGTCATCGACACCGGCGTCGACGACACCCACCCCGACCTCGCGCCGAACTTCTCGGCGTCGCAGTCGGCGAGCTGTGTCGGCGGCAAGGCGGACACGTCGCCGGGCGCCTGGCGGCCGGCGAGCCCCGACCACTACCACGGCACGCACGTCGCGGGCGAGATCGCGGCCGCGCGCAACGGCGTCGGCGTCGCGGGCGTCGCACCCGGCGTCAAGGTCGCGGGCATCCGGGTCGCCGACCCGGTCAACGAGCTGTTCTACCCGGAGGCCGTCGTCTGCGCCTTCGTGTTCGCCGCCGACCACGGCATCGAGGTCACCAACAACAGCTACTACGTGGACCCGTGGCAGTACAACTGCATGGACGACCCGGACCAGCGGGCCATCGTCGACGCGGTGAACCGGGCCCAGCTGTACGCCCAGAAGAAGGGCACGCTGAACCTGGCATCGGCGGGCAACTCCAACCACGACCTCGACGCGGACGCGATCCTCGACGACTCCAGCCCGGACGACTCCACGCCCGTGGAGCGCACGATCGACCCGCACACGTGCTTCGACGTGCCGACCCAGCTCAAGGGGGTCGTCACGGTCAGCGCGACGGGCGTGAACAGGACCAAGTCGTACTACTCGACGTACGGCCGGGGTGTCATCGACATCGCGGCGCCGGGCGGTGACAAGTACCAGATCCCCGACACCCCGTCGAAGACGGGCACGATCCTCTCGACGCTGCCGGGCGGTCAGTACGGCTGGCTGCAGGGCACGTCGATGGCCTCCCCGCACGCGGCCGGCGTCGCGGCGCTGCTCAAGTCGGCGCACCCGAAGGCGTCCCCGGCCCGGCTCCAGGCCCTGATGAAGGCCCAGGCCGACGACCACGCCTGCCCGACCTCCTACGACGGTGACGGCGACGGCGTCGTCGACGCGGTCTGCAAGGGCGGCAAGGCGCGCAACGGCTTCTACGGCAGCGGCATCGTCAACGCGCTCAAGGCCGTCAAGTAGCCGACGGGCGACGGCCGCACGGCAGACCGGCGGGTCCGGGTGGCGCACGCCACCCGGACCCGCCGTGTACCGGGGCCGTGTGCCGCGCAGGATGGTCCGCATGACCTCTGCATCAGGGACCGGGGCCGTGTGGGCGGCCCTCGGCGGGGACCCGGCCCTGCCGGCCCGCGTCGCGTACCTCACCCGCGCGGGCGCGCTACCCGCCCGGCTGCCCGTGCTCGGCCTCGCCCGCGCGTGCGTCGCCGGATGCGCGCTGGCGGCGGCCGAACTCGCCGCCACGCGCGCGGGAACACCCGTCCGGGACATCCGGGTGCGCGTCGACGACGGGGCGGTCGCGACCGCGTTCACGAGCGAGCGGCACCTGCTGGTCGACGGGCGCGCGCCCGTCGACTTCGCGCCGCTGTCCCGCTTCTGGTCCGCCGCGGACGGCGTCCTGCGCACCCACGCGAACTACCCGCACCACCGCGCACGGCTGTGCGCGGCGCTCGGCGCCCGCCCGGACGCGACACCCGAAGCCGTCGCGGCGCTGCTCGCCGAGCGCTCCGCGCGCGACGTGGAGGACGCCGTGTACGCGGCGGGCGGTCTCGCCGTCGCCCTGCGCACGC
>NZ_WWIA01000732.1 GCF_009870065.1 Streptomyces sp. SID5785
GGGTGCCGCCTTGCCCACCCGTGCCGCCCTGGGGGTCCCCGCGGACGGAGTCTGGGGCCCAAGACGGGGGCGGCGACAGCGCCGCGTGCCCCGGGTCAGGGCACGGCGTGCCCGGGGCCGAGCCGGGGCGAGACGGCCGCGGTCGTCGCTGCCCAGCTGGCCAGCAGTTGCAGGCGCTCGGCGGTGGGCGAGGCGGGCTCGGCGATGTACGCGGACAGGGTGATGGAGGGTGAGGAGGCGAGGGTCATTTCCTCGAAGCCCAGGATGAGCTCTCCGACCTGGTGGTGGAGGGTCTTCCGGCCCGCGCGGTGGACGCCGACATCGTGAGCGGCCCA
This sequence comes from Streptomyces sp. SID5785, assembly GCF_009870065.1. Lineage (GTDB taxonomy): Bacteria > Actinomycetota > Actinomycetes > Streptomycetales > Streptomycetaceae > Streptomyces. The sequence continues at coordinate 336 of NZ_WWIA01000732.1, forward strand.
GCGGGATCTGAAGTCGGTGCTTCGCGTGGACAGCTCTCCGACGAGCTGTATCAGCTGCTTGTCGTGCGGTGTCGCGCCGGCCTGGGCCCGGAGGATGCGCACGCACGCGGCTGCCGCATCGTCGAGGTCGTCGTAGAACGTGGCCGCCGCGGGGTCGAGGAAGACGACGGAGGCCAGGTTCGGCGGGGAGGCTGACGAGCGCCGGGTCGGGCTGGTGAAGGCCATGTCGAACAGGGCACGGCCGAGCGGGTTCGACGCGAGGACGTCGAGCCTTCTGCTCAGGGCGATGACGGGGGTGGCGCTCATCGCGTCGATGAGCAGCTGTACCTGCTGCGGCACGCCCGTCGCGGCCTTCGGCTGTCTCCTCGCCCGCGAGGGGCGGCGCGCGGTGCGGGCGAGGTCGTAGAGGTAGGCGCTCTCGTCCTCGGTGAGCTGCAGGGCACGGGCCAGGGCGTCGAGGACCTCGTCGGAGACCCCCGTCAGGTCGCCTTTCTCGATCCGGGTGTAGTAGTCGACCGAGACGCCGGAGAGCATCGCGACTTCCTCCCGGCGCAGGCCGGGGACGCGGCGCGCTCCGCCGCCCTTCGGGATGCCGGCCATGTCGGGGGTGATCTTCGCGCGGCGGGTGGTCAGGAAGTCCCGTACGCGCTCGTCCTTCGGTGCCATGACCTCACGCTATGGGCGATCGGGGCCAGGGGCCAGGTTCTGCCAGACCCCCCTTCGAGGGGGGTTCCATCGCAACCTTCCGCCCTCGATCGAGGGCAACCACTGTTGATGTCGTAAGAGCCGACGGGCACCGGCCCGCGGCCCGGACGACGATGAGCAGGACAGCCAGGAGGAATCATGACTGAACGGACCGAGCGCGTGAGCTTCCGTTCCCCGGGGATGGCCTGGGACCTGGCGGGAATCCTCCACCTCCCCGCGGATCTCGACGAGAACGGCTCCTGTCCGGCGATCGTGAGCGTTCACCCGATCGGCAGCTGCAAGGAACAGACCGCCGGCAACGTGTACGCGCAGGCGCTGGCGGAGGCCGGCTACGTGGTGCTGGTCTTCGACGCCAGTTACCAGGGTGAGAGCGGTGGGCAGCCGCGTCTGGTGGAGGATCCCGCGCAGCGCGTGGAGGACGTCCGCGTCGCGGTCGACCACCTCGTGACCCTGCCGTACGTCGATGCGGACCGCATCGGCGGGATCGGGGTCTGCGGGGGTGGCGGCTACGTCATCAACGCGGCGATGACCGACCGCCGGATCAAGGCCGTCACCAGCATCACCGGCGTCAACTTCGGGCGCCTCAGCCGCGAGTCGTTCAGCGGCTACGACCCGATCGGCGCTCTGGAGCAGATGGCGGCGCAGCGCACCGCCGAGGCACGCGGCGCGGATCCGCGGGTCGACGACCTCCTGCCTGCCTCGGTCGAGGCCGGACGGGAGGCGGGGCTGACGGACATCGACGTGCTGGAGGCCACGGACTACTACAAGACCGGCCGGGGACAGAGCGCGGGCGGCGCCACGAGCGCGGTGCTGTCGCGTCGCGCGGCGGCGATCGGCTGGGACGCGTTCTTCGACGCGGAGCAGCTGCTCACCCGGCCGCTGCTGGTCGTGATCGGCGACAAGCCCGGCGGGTTCGGCGCCTACCGCGATGGCCAGGAGATCTACGGCCGCGCCGCCTCGAAGGACAAGCGGCTCCTCGTCGTGGAGGACACCTCGCACTACGACCTCTACGACCGGCCGGAGCCGACGCGCCAGGCCATCGAAGCCGCGACGGAATTCTTCGGCGGCCACCTGTGAGCCAGGCCCACCAAGAAACCCATTCGACAGCAGACCCGAGGAAAGTCATGAGCGAGAACATCAGCATCAAGACCCTCAACGGCTACGGCACCACCCTCGCCGCGGTGATCAACTTCCCGGAAGGCTTCGACGCGTCGAGGACCTACCCGGCGATCGTCGTCTCCCACCCGGGCGGCGGAGTGAAGGAGCAGGCCGCCGGCCTGTACGCGGGCAAGCTCGCCGAGCACGGCTTCGTGACCGTCGCCTACGACGCCTCGTTCCAGGGCGCGAGCACCGGGGAGCCGCGACAGCTGGAGAACCCGCACATCCGCACCGAGGACGTCAGCGCCGTGGTCGACCACCTGACCACGCTCGATTACGTGGACAGCAGCCGCATCGGCGCGATGGGCATCTGTGCCGGGGCCGGCTACACCGCGAACGCCGCGATCAACGATCCTCGTATCAAGGCCGTGGGCACCGTGAGCCTCGTCAACATCGGCCAGATGTTCCGCAACGGCTGGACGAACGACGTCGCCGACGCCGACGCAGCTCCCCTGCTCGCGATGGGCGCGGAGGCCCGCACCACCGATGTGCAGGGCAAGGACAACCCCTTCCCGCTCGCACCGATGCGCGAGGAAGACGCACCGAACGAGGAGCTGCGCCAGGCGTGGGAGTACTATCACACGCCGCGCTGCGAGCACCCCAACGCACCCGGCTTCATGACCACGCGCAGCCTGAGCCAGATCATCACCTACGACGCCTTCCACAAGGCCGAGGCGTTCCTCACGCAGCCGCTGCTCGTGATCGCGGGCAGCGAGGCCGGATCGAAGTGGATGAGCGATGACCTGTTCGCGCGCGCCGCGAGCAAGGACAAGTCCTTCCACGTCGTCGAGGGCTCGAACCACATGGAGCTCTACGACGGCGAGAAGGAGGTCGGCGAGGCCGTCGGCAAGCTCGGCCCGTTCTTCGCCGACCAGCTCTGACCCAGGCAGTCGTCGCTGCCCCGTACCGCTCGTGCGGGCAGCCTGACCGCAGACGCGAAAGGAAGACCGGCCATGACCGCTTGGACCCCGGACGAGCTCGACCGCATCAACGCCGAGACCTACTTCACCGTCGGGGCGACGCTGCCCGACGGAACCACCCCCAAGACCGTCGACATCTGGTCCGTGCCTGTCGGGAACCGGATTTTCATCCGCTCCTACAACGGCACGCAGGGCAAGTGGTACGGACCGGCCCTGAAGACCGGCCGGGGCCGCATCTCGGCCGGCGGGGTCGAAAAGCCCGTGCGCTTCGTACCCGTCGATCCCGACGACGAGGAGACCAACCTGGCCGTTGACGCCTCCTACCTGGAGAAGTACGCGGACAGCGAGTACTCGGTGACGATGTCGACCGAGCCCGTACGCCGCAACACCCTCGAGGTGGTCCCCGAGGACTGAACGCCGGATGCGTGCAGCGGTCCGGGGCGCGTGACGCCCCCGAGCCCTCGCGCCCCGAGCCGGGGGTGGGGCCCGGACCCCGGCCCCCTGGGCCGCGCCCCGCCCCGACCCGCTCAGGCGAGACGGAGCTGGTCCGCGACGACGCGGCCCGCGTGGAGCACCGTGCGGTCGTCCCCGCGGTCCATCACGGCGGCAGCAACCGTGTCCCCGCCGACCAGCACGAGATCCGCCGCATCGCCGGCCCCGACCCCGGGCCGGTCCGCCGTCGACGTGAGCCGCTCGAGCGACGGGTCGAGGATCGCGGCCCCGCCCCGGCTCGCGACGGCCCAGCAGTGCTCGATCAGCTCGTCGGGCCGGTACCGGTTCGTGAAGGCCAGCTGCCAGGTCCGGTCGAGCATGTCGCCGTTGCCGTAGGGCGACCAGTAGTCGCGCTGGCCGTCCTCGCCGAGGCCCACCCGGACCCCGGCCCGGGTCAGTTCGGCGAGCGGCAGCGCGTGCATCTGCTGCGCGGGCGCGATGGTCGCCATGGAGATGTCGAGCTCGGCGAACTCCTCGATGAGGCGCCGCGTGGTGGCCTCGTCGACGTTGCCGAGTTCGTAGGCGTGCGAGAACGTCACCTTGCCCTGCATGCCGAGCGCCCGGGTCCGCTCGAGGACGAGGTCGGTGCTGAACACGCCGAGGTGGCCGGGCTCGTGGAGGTGGATGTCGACGGGCGCCTGGTGCTTCTCGGCCAGCCCGAAGACGATGTCGAGATGCCTGACGGGGTCGCGGTCGAGGGTGCAGGGGTCGATGCCGCCGACGACCGCGGCCCCGGAGGCGAGCGCCTGGTCCATGAGCTCCGGCACGCCCTTCTCCAGGAGCAGCCCGGCCTGCGGGAAGGCCATGATCTCGACGTCCGCGCGGTCCTTGTGGGCCTCCTTGGCGGCGAGGACACCCTCGAAGCGCTCCAGGCCGCTGTCCGCGTCGATCTGCGCGTAGCTGCGCACGCGCGTGGTGCCGCGCTCGATCATGCGGCCGAGGAGCGCCGTGGCGCGCTCGGCGACCGGCGGGTCCTCGCGCCAGTGCTCGCGGTCGTTCATGGTCAGGCCCCACACGCCGGGCCGGCCGGTGTGCGGGCGGAACGGCAGACCGATCCGGTTGGAGTCGAGGTGGCAGTGCACGTCGGAGAACGAGGGCATGGCGAGCCGGCCCCGCCCGTCGACGCTCGTGCCGTCGTCGGCGCGCGAGGGGTCGTGCGGCATGACGGCGGCGATCCGGCCCTCCTGGATCTGCAGGTCGGAGGCGTCGCCGCCCCAGGGTCGGACGTTCCTGATGAGCATGGGGTGACTCCTCGCGGGATGACGGACGGTACGCCGCGGACGCACCGCGGCCGAGGCCATCGCGACCTTAACACTTGGCATACCAAACGAACTTTTCCGGATCGGCGGATGAGTAACACCGGGGGTTTCACCCCGCTTTCCTCGCGTCTGCGATGATCTTCGTGATGGATTCGGTATACCGAGTAGGCGGCCGGGGACGTACGGTCCGGGGGTGGCGCCCCTCCGGACCCGGTGCCGATGTGAAAATGACGGGATGACAGGCGCAATGACAGACGCTGAGGAATTCACCCCCGAGTCGGAGCGGGTCATGCGCACGCTGCGCGACCAGATCATCGACGGCACGAGGGCCCCGGGCAGCAGGCTCGTGGAGCGGGAGATCGCCGCCGAGCTCGGGGTGAGCCGGCTGCCCGTCAGGGACGCGCTGCGCGATCTGGTCAACGAGGGCCTGGTGACGCCGCGTCCGCGCACCTGGGCCGTGGTGCGCGAGTTCACCCGGTCGGACATCGCGGACCTCAGCGAGGTCCGGTCGGCGCTCGAGACGCTGGGCTTCCGGCTCGCCGCGCAGCGCCGCACCCGCGCCGGTCTCGCCAAGCTGCGCACGCAGCTGGACGCGGAGCAGGCCGCCGCCGCGGACGGCGACGGCGCCGCGGCCCGCCGCTATGCCGCCGACTTCCACGAGACCGTCACCGAGCTCGCGGACAACGCCCTGCTGAGCGAGCTCGATCTGACCCTGCGCAGCCGCATGCGCTGGCTCCTGGGCCAGCACGACGACTTCACGGCGGTCGCCGAGGAGCACGAGGAGCTGTACCGGGCGATCGAGGCCCGTGACGTGGACGGGGTCGGTGACCTGGCGGTGCGTCACCTGGCCACGAGCCAGGCCGAGGCGGACGCCCACCGGCGTCAGACTCAGACCGCGGCCGGCTGACGCAGGCGAGTCGGACGCGCCGGGGCGGCCTCAGACCCCGCGATAGCGAGGCAGCCCCGGCAGGCGCAGTGCGAGGGCGCCGAGGAACGCCACGAGGAGCAGGGAGCTCAGCAGCGTCGTCGTGGCCACACCGACGTGCTGCGCCGAGAGGCCGAGGCACAGCGAGGACAGCGGCATGACGCCGATGGCGAGCTCCTGCACGCCCAACGCCCTGCCCTGGACGGCCGGTTCGGTCGTCATCAGCAGCAGCGTCGTCTGCAGGACCCCGAACGAGGCGCTCAGGAGTCCGACCAGCGCCATCAGAACGAACGAGACGGCCACCTGGTGGGAGAGCGAGAACAGCGCCCACACCGTGCCCCAGGCCGCGGTCCCGTACACGAAGAGGGCGCCCTTGAAGCGGAAGTCGCCGAGCGCCGCGATCACCAGCGACCCGGTGAGGCCGCCCACGCCGCTGCACGTGAGGAGCCAGCCGAGACCGTCGGCGCCGAGGCCGAGCGACTCCTTGGCGAAGACCGGCATGAACGCCTGATACACCGGCCAGAGCAGGATGTTGGCCGCCAGGGTGACGCCGAGGACTCCGGCCGCGAGACGGTTGCGCAGGATGGAACGCACCCCGTCGGTCAGGAGCGCGACCACCGGTTCGGGCGCGGCCCGTCGCTCGCTCTCCGTGTCCGTGCGGCGCAGCGGCCACAGCGCGAGCAGCGACAGCGCGAACCAGCCCGTGGAGATCCACAGGGCGACGGACGAGCCGAACGCGCTGATCATCGCGCCGCCGAGGGCCGGACCGACGATCTGCGTCATGTTCATCGCCATCGCGTTGAGCGCGTTGGCGTTGCTGAGGCTGCGCCGGCCCACCAGTTGCAGGACGAGCGAGGAGCGGGCGGGCTGGGAGGGGGACTGCGCGAGGCCGGTGGCCAGGCCCGCGAGCACGAGCACCCAGTACGGTGCGTCGGTCGCGGACTCGAGCGCGGACACGGCGACGGCCGCGGTGAGCGCCCAGCCGCAGGCGATCCCCAGCAGTCGTACGCGGTCGTGGCGGTCGGAGAGGACTCCGGCGAACGGGCCGAGCAGCATGGGGGCGAGCCGCGCCGAGGTGAACACGGCGAGCAGGAACTCCGAGTGGGTCGTGTCGAAGACGATCCAGCCGAGCACCATGGTCTGGGTCCACGCGCCGCCGAAGAAGAACACGTTGGAGATCCACAGGGCACGGAACGGGCGGCTCTCGCGCAGGGAGGCGAGCGGTCCGCCGCGGCCGCCGCCACGGCTCTGCTTCGGCGCCGGGGCGGTGCGTGTGTCCGTCGAAGTCTCCCGCGGCACCGTGGTGTTCCCCTCACGTCGTGCTGTTCCCGTGCGCCGGGCACGGCTGTCGGCCGCCTCGTCACCGCCGCGCCTGCGGCGGTGACGAGGGGCGAGCCGATGGTATACCGACGGTGCGCGTGCGGGCGCGGGTGCGTCAGACGAAGACGACGCCGCCCTCGACGTCCGCACGGATCTCGGTGCCGACCGTGCGGGCCAGCAGGTCGTCGAGGCGGTCGAGGGGCCCGATCAGCGTGCGGCCGCCGGCCTGGGCGACGCGCACCGCGGCCGCCACCTTCGGTGCCATCGACCCCTCGGCGAACTGCATCTCGGCCAGGCCCTCCGGCGAGGCGGTGAGGATGTCGCGCTGCTCGGGAGTGCCCCAGTTCTCGCTGACGAAGTCGCCGTCCGTCAGCATGATCAGCATGTCGGCGCCCAGGTCGGCGGTGAGCGCGGCGCTCGCGGCGTCCTTGTCCACGACGGCCTGCATTCCGATCTGCCGGCCCTTGGAGTCGGTGCGCACCGGCACGCCGCCGCCGCCCACGCAGACCACCAGGGTGCCGTTGTCGAGCAGGGTGCTCACCAGCGGGGCCTGCATGATGCGCAGCGGGTGCGGGGAGGGGACGACGCGACGGTAGGCGCCGCCGTCCTTGGCGATCGTCCAGCGGTACTCGGCGGCGGCCTCGGCCGCGTCCTCGGCCGAGTACGTCGGGCCGATGAGCTTCGTCGGGCGCTCGAAGGCGGGGTCGCCCTCGTCGACCTCGGTCGTGGTGACGATCGCGGCGACCTCGCGCTCGCCGACCAGCGCGTTGGACAGCTCCTGCTGGATGACGTAGCCGATCATGCCCTGGGTCTCGGCGCCCAGGATGTCCAGCGGGTACGCCGCGACGTCCTGGTAGGCGAGGTTCTGCAGGGCGAGCAGGCCGACCTGGGGGCCGTTGCCGTGGGTGATCACGACCTCGTGCTCGCGGGCCAGGCCGGCCAGTGCCTGGCAGGCGCCGCGGACGTTGGCGCGCAGCCGGTCGGCCGTCATCGGCTCCCCGCGCCTGGCCAGTGCGTTCCCTCCGAGGGCGACGACGATGCGCATGTGAAGTCCCTTGCTGTTCTGGTGTTCGCTTGCCGGACGCAGAATGGTATACCAATACGGGTGGGCCGGAACCGGCCCGCGAACGGCCCGGCGGCGGCAGACAGGAGGGCACACGATGCGCCACGACGTGCCCTCGACGCTGCGCGCGCACTCCGGTGACGCGCGCCTGCTCGCCCGCCTGCACGCGGGCCCGGCCGCCGTCCACGGCACCGGAACCGTCCACTCCGTCTTCGCCCGTGTCGTCAACCTGCTCGCCCCCGACGGCCTGCTCGTCGCTCTCGCCTCCCGCGACGCGGGCGACGCCCCGCGCACCCTCGTCGTCGACATCGCCGACTGGACCGCCGCCGGACTGCGCCCCGGACACGACGTGACGTTCACCACCGACGCCCTGCTCCTCGACACCGCCGGACGTCCGCTGCGCGTGGGCACCGACGGCGCCCGGCCCTGGGACCCCGTGGCCCCCGCGCTGACCCGCGAGGCACCCGGAACCCTCGCCCGCGCCGCCCGCACCCTCGACGCGTACAACCGCGCACACGGCGCCCGCGGCG
>NZ_WWIA01000733.1 GCF_009870065.1 Streptomyces sp. SID5785
CCGTCTGGCGCTACACGTACGACCCCCTCGGCCGCCGCACCTCAAAACAGCGCATGTCCCCGGACGGCACGACCGTGACAGAACGGGTCACCTTCACCTGGGACGGCACCACCCTCTGCGAACAGACGACCTCGTCGGCGGGCGTCCCGAACCCGGTGACCCTCACCTGGGACCACCGCGGCCTGCACCCCATCACCCAGACCGAACGCATCACGGCAGCCGACGCCCCGCAGTCCGAGATCGACTCCCGCTTCTTCGCCATCGTCACCGACCTCATCGGCACCCCACGCGAACTCGTGGCAGAAGACGGCGACATCGCCTGGCACACCCGCACCACCCTCTGGGGCACCACCACCTGGAACACCAACGCCACCGCCTACACCCCCCTCCGCTTCCCCGGCCAGTACCACGACCCCGAAACAGGCCTCCACTACAACTACTTCCGCCACTACGACCCCGAGACCGCTCGATACCTTTCAGCTGATCCCCTGGGGCTCACGCCCGCTCCACACCCCTCGACATACATCGCCAATCCGCTCACGTGGAGCGATCCATTGGGTCTTGCACCCGTCGAGTGCCCGAATGCGTGGCGCAATGGCGCCGAAGGCCCCCACAACGCGGCCAACGGCGAGCGGCTGAGGGAACAGCTCCGTGAAGAAGCCGGGCCGGTCGGGTCGATCCAGAACATGGACGACATCATGAACAACGCGGATGTCCTGTCGGGCGGGGTGACTCCCGACCAAGTCAGAGGGGCCATCGTCAACACTCCTGGTTGGCGTGAGGAGGCCCTGGGCCGAGGAGGTCACGCGGGCCAGGGCTGGGTGCTTCGCGAATACAATGACCGCGGCGACCCAACCGGGCGAATGCTTCGCTGGCACCCTGGCGGCGGCCATCACGGCGATGGAGCGTACTGGCGTGTCAAGGGCTGGGAAGGAAATCTCGGAGGAGACGCGGAAGGAATCATCAGGTGAGCGTGCAGACAGCCGTCAGCCAGCTCGAGCAGGCGCTGGACCGGCTTTCCTGGAGTCCGAACCGCCAGCTTGAGCACCTGCAGCGCTTCGGACTGGGGCCGGACGAGCTGGCTCTGGACTTCGACGACTCCTACCGGGTAGTGGCAGCCCTGGTCTCGCGTGGCGCGCTTCCCTTGGACGTCGCCGCGCCACTGCAACATGTCGACTCCCTTCTGGCCGAGATGACGGACGGTACTGACGCGCATTGGACAGGCGAAGCCGTGGCGCAGTCGCCTCAGTGGGCCCGTTTGCGCCGAACCTCTCGCGAGGCATTGGATTCACTGCGCGCAGCCGCACCGTCGGACGAGGCATCAGGGCGAGAGACCTGAGTCCTGTGCCTCCTGCTCCCGGCCCACCACGATGCCGGAATTCCAGAGAGAACTCCCCCACCCCAATGGGAACGACCTGATCGTTTACCAGGAACACTGGTTCGGCCACACTCCTGCTATGACCGCTGGGCTCTCCCCCCGAAACAGCGAGGTCCTTGCCCCGCTCTACGGATCCGCTCCCCTGGACCTGAGCTCCGTCAGACTCCGATCCGTCCACCTCGACTGGCACGGCCCCACCGTGACCCTGCGGCTGGATCTGCCCGCTCCGCCCTTGCCGCTGCCGGAGGACTGGACGGCCGGAGGCGTCGACACGGTGCAGGGGCAGCTCCAGTTCCTCGCTGTGGAGGATCTGGAACTGGACGCCTGGGAACCCGGACTGCTCGTGTCCTTCGGCCTGGAAGCACTCAGCGAGAGCCTGCACAGGATGAGCGTCGCGGTGTCGCCGGGCGAGAAGTCCGCCTTCCTTCGCTTCAGCGCAAGTGCCGATGTGCTCGTCGGCCACGTCAGCGGATTCCGGGCCGGCCCCGATGGCTCGGACAGCGGGCCTCACCACTTCCGCAGCAGACTCGACGCCAGGCTCCACACCACTGTTCCCGACCCGAGCGAGAAGACCTTCTATGAAAAGCTCTGAGGGTGCCGCCGAGAGCAGTCCGGACATCCCGGCGCTGTGCGCGCACGACGTCCTGAGCCGGAGCGACCTCTTCTACGTTCACTTCGACGAACGGGGCTGCTCCGCCACCCTCGGATTCTCCCGTGTACACGGGACCGAAGGCGTCGAGTTCTTTCTGCGCTTCCACGAAGTACGGGGTGTGAAGGTGCGGGGCTGGGGCGCCCCGGGACAGAAGGACGTCCACGTCGAACGAGCAACTGACGGCACGCTCCAGGTGTCCGTCTCCTCCGACGGCTCGTCGATGCGGTTCCGCGCCGCAGGCGTAGCCCTGTCACGTGAGCGCAACTTCCTCGCAGCGCCGGGAAGTTGAGCGGCAGTCCCGCAGCACGGCGAGTTTCCGTCCACGGAGGACCTGAATGACATTCCACACCCACGAGGAACTCGACGTGACGGTCGTCGCCGTGGCTCCGGTCGGGTACCGCGTGGACGCTCAGGGCTCGCCCGGGTTCATCGACCAGGTGAAGCACCCGTCGTTTCGCGATCCGGACACGGCCCCACCGACGGTCGGGGACACACTGCACGTCGTGGTCCTGGACCCCGACCGGGATCCGCCCCGATTCAGTGCCCTGGAGGCCGACATCGACATCGCGCGCCGCCTGCGCGGCGCCCCCTGACCTCGTCGGCCGTACGGCATGGGAGCCGCGGCACCCTCCCCGGCGCGCGGCGCCCTTCCCACTGCCCGTCCGCGAGTTCAACGAGACGCTGACGTTCGCCCCCCGCTGAGGACATCCTTCACGCGCTGCGGGGCGCCCTCGCGGAGGACTGGATGGCCATGCCGGTCTGGGCTCGGAACCTCGCCTTCCGACTGGCATGTCTGCAACGCCCCGACGACGCGGCCCTCCTGCGTGGGGCAGCCGCCGACCCGCTGTCCTTCGGCCCCAACTGGGACGCCCACGCCGAGGCCCTGAAGGCCAGAGCTGACCGGCTGAACCCGTGAAGAGTCACACTCGCCGGCCTCGCCGGTAGTCTCCAGGTGTCCGAAATCGGGTACCGGAACCGGCCCATGGTCACCGGCCCAGCCGCTCGCCTCGGACGGGCGTTGCCGGGCGGTCTTCATGACGTGCTTGAGCGCAGAACGGGTCTTGGCGGGTCTGAGCCATCGACACATTCCAGTGTGGGTGACAGATGATCACCTCCGCAAACTCGACGACGCGGGCGTGGAGTCGGGCGTACGGGGCGAGAGCGTCGGTGTCGTTGACGGCGGGGAACAAGTCCTCGCGGGTCGCGCTCGGGAGTGGGCCGGCCTGCACGAGGGACCGCGGAGGGTCCGGACCGTCCGTCACGGTCGGCGGTCGCCACGGTGACGTCGCGCGCGTCGAGGAGACCCTGCTGGAGTTCCAAATCTGCCGCGAGGCGAGAGGTTGCTTCAACCTCCCAGGAATCTTGGCGCGGCCAAGCGGACTTCACGGTCTAGCCACGGTGGGAGTCGTAGCTCCAGCCGGCTCGGCCGCCCTTGCCCGTGCAGCACTTCGCGGGGGCGCCCGTCGTGGGTGTAGCCGAGGGCGGCGGCGCGAGAGCAGAACTGGCCGAACTCGAATACCTGTTGGCTGGAGTCTCGGCTGGGTTCCGATCGGGGTGGTTCGGTACGCATGTGGTCATCTGCAGGAGCACGCGGGGCCACGGTCGTTATCGGCTCCGAGTAGTCCTGATCCTCGTAGATCTTCGATAGCAGGAAGTAAGGCCCACCCCGAACAGGACGATCCCGACGAGGCAAACAGCCGCGACGCCTGCGCAGCTCGCTGTTGAATTGGTCGGTCTACCACTCGCCTTACCCATCGCCCCACCCATCGCACCCGTCCACGTTCACCGGACGGCGACCGTACAGGCGGGCCGTCTGCCGGGTGATGGTACGGCGCCATGGCCGCCCTCTCGAGCCCTGCGCCCTGCCGCGTCGAGGGCAGGACCACGGTGCAGCAACGGCACCTCGCCCCGGCGGAACCGCCATGCAGTAGTCCGTAAAGACTTGGTAGCGGGTGAACGGTTACAGCCGCCTCCTTCTAGAGGATCATCCGAGCCCTCATGGCGATCTGCACCAAATCGCACAGGAAGCTCATAGGAAGCTCAAATGATCTTCACAAAAATCTCCGGTGCGTGATCAGATACCTACCGAGTCGGCACGGGGGACTCCACACCCTCCTTGCCGCCCATTTGGCATGCCCAGTACAACGACAGGACAGTTTCATGCGTTCTCGCACCAACGTCGCCCTTGCCGCTCTCGCCGTCGCCGGAGGATCGATCATGATCAGCGCGCCGGCCGCCTCGGCCGCCGCGTACTGCAGCGGCTCCGGCTATACCGCCACGAATGAGCCCATGGAACGATGCACTTCGCTGTCCAACGGCGTCGTGTACAACAAGCAGATCTCGGGTGCCAAGGTGTACACCACGTACTCGAAGACGGGTGGCTCCACGGTGAAGGTCCGCCTTGGCTACTCGCTCAGTGGGTCGACCCACTACAGCGCCTACTTCAGCATCGGCTCCGGTAAGACCGTGAAGAAGTCCTGGGGCCTGAGCTCCGGTTCGTACTGCAAGAGCATGACGGGGGTCCTGAACTACAGCGGCGGCACGTTCCAGACGCCGACGACTCACTGCTGAAACCAGCACCCCACGGGGCCCGTCTGACCGGGCGGGCCCCGCGGCCTCTCTCGAACCGTTCTGACTATGCAAGGACCGCGCCGTGTTCTCCGCGATCTTCCAAGACCACTTCGGCTACCTGGCCGCATGCACGTCGACCGCCTTCGTGCTGGGCGGAGCAGCGTGGACGCTCGCCCGTCGGCTGGGGAACCCGCAGGCGGTGTGGTGGGCCGGGCTCGCGTTCACCGTCACTGGCGTCTTCGGGGTCACCTTCATGGGCGCCGGGCCGGCGAGCGGCGTGTGTGTCCTCAACCATCAGCTCGCCGAGCCGTTCCGCACGACGCAGGGAATATGGAACCTCGCGATGACGGTGCCGGTCGGCGCCTTCGTGCTCCTGGCGTGCCGTCGCCCGTTTCCTGCCCTGGTCGGCGTCGTCACTCTGCCCTTGGCCATTGAGTTCACGCAGGCGAAGGTCGATGGTCTTGGCCGTATCTGCGACAGTGCGGACGCGGAGATGAACATCCTCGGCGGTGTGCTGGGAATGGTGCTCGTCGCTGCCTTCCTCGCGGCGCGGAGGTCACGGCTGCTCTGGCAGGGCGGTGTGAAGGGCGCTGTGATCGTTGCGCTGGCGGTCTTCCTTCTGGCGTCAGGCGTGGCGCGCCCGGTACTCAGTTTCACCAACGTGGACGGCAGCAGCCTCTCCGCAGCCGACGATGACCAGAAGCGCGCCGTCGAGAAGGCAGTAGAGGAGGCGTTCGGCGACCGGTACGACATCGGGCAGCTGAACGAGCAGCCGTGCGTCGGCAGCACGTGCAAGAACGTCATCTTCAACCTGCACAGCAAGGAGAAGGGATCGTCAGACGTGTTCGGGAGCGGCACACTGTCCTGGCCGGACAAGAAGCATCTGAACGTGCTTCTGGAGGACAGCGACAAGCCCACAGTCATGGGATACCCGGTCGCCGGGGCGAAGGCGCCGACCTCGGACTATGAGGCGCATGAGATCGCGCAGGCCTATGCCCAGCAGCGCTACCCGTGGGCGAGGACTGCGACCGTCAAGGAGACCGACCCGGTCGGCGAGAAGGCCGGCCTGGGCTGGATGACGAACTGGCGCTGGACCCACAACGACGTACTGATGCCCAGAATGCTCGACGTCCAGGTGGACAGGGCCGGGCACGTGTCCCAGATCGACGTCACTCTCGGCCCGACCCGCACGCACCTGCCCGAGCCCAGGCTGGACGCCGAGCAGGCAGAGAAGGCCGCAGACAGAGCCGTTGCAGCAGAGGCAAAGGCCAACGGAAGCACCGCCGCAGACGATCCCGCACAGGCAGTGGCCCTCAAGGCCGATGACCTGGAAGGCGCCTGGACGCCCTACTGGCTCGTGAACGTGGCTCCGCACTCCACCGGACCCGACGACGAAGTCGTACCCGACCTCTACAGAGTGAACGCCGTCACCGGAAAGGTCTTCGACGCCGGAGGAGTCCCGGTCAAGACGACCTGACCGAAGGTGTCCTTCCGGATGTACGCTCAGTCACCACGCGGCCACCTCTGCCCCCAGAGGAAGCAGTAGTTGCCGAGGTAGTCGCGGCGTCGTCTTCCGCCGCGTGATCGCCGACGAGTTCGACACACGCCGCCAACAGCGCCAGGCCTATAGCGACGCCCCTGATGGGCGCGCAGCCCCGGATGAGCCGCCGCGAGGAAGCCCTCAAGGAACCTCCGCGGGCGACCCGGCGTGGCCTCTCCCGCCGCCCGCCCCAGCCGGGCGTCTCACGCGGGGGCGCCACCCGCGCGCACATGATCGAGGGCCCCGACGCATCGGGGCCCTCTGTCGTTCTGTCGCCCGGCGCGGTCGGCTGTCGCGCACCGAGCGGGCAACGGGCGAACAGGTGATGTTCGGTCCTCGCGGAGGACCGCCTACCTGATGACGTTTCAGACCGCATCGCAGGTGAGAACGTTTCTCCACCGAGCGGCCAGCGTGGGGCGGGTGGGACTCGAACCCACGGCCGACGGATTATGAGTCCGCTGCTCTAACCGGCTGAGCTACCGCCCCTACACGGCGTGGCGCGTACATGTGTACGCGCCGTCTGCCGCAGCATAGCCGCTCATACGATCTCCTGCCTCGGATGGTTCGGCTCTGCACGACCATGAGGACTCCGGTGCGCGGCACCTGGTTCCACCAGGCACGAAAAAGCCCTCCGAAGTGACTTCGAAGGGCTTGTCCGACAGCTCTCCCGACTGGACTCGAACCAGTAACCTGCCGGTTAACAGCCGGCTGCTCTGCCAATTGAGCTACAGG
>NZ_WWIA01000734.1 GCF_009870065.1 Streptomyces sp. SID5785
CTGGGGAGCGGCACCGGGAGCGGGACGGGGACCAGTCTGGGGAGCGGCACCGGGAGCGGGACGGGGACCAGCCTGGGGAGCGGCCGGACGACCCGTCGGGCGCTCCCCGGTGAGCGCCGCCGCGGGGGAATCGCTCTGGCGTGACCGACGGTTCCTGCGCTTCTGGGCCGCGCACTCGGCCTCCCAGTTCGGCGACCGCGTCTCCGAACTGGCGCTGCCGCTGATCGCCGTGTCGGCGCTGCACGCCACGGCCCAGCAGGTCGCCTGGCTCACGGCGCTCGCCTGGGCGCCGAACCTGTTCGGCATCGTGCTGGGCGCGTGGGTCGACCGCCGGGTGCGCACGCGGCGCCTGATGGTGCTGGCCGACCTGGTCCGGGCGGGCCTGCTCCTGACGCTGCCCGCGGCGTATGTGCTGGGCGGTGTGACGCTCGGTCAACTCGCCGCGGTGGCGCTGCTGTCGGGCGCTGCGGGGGTGCTGTTCAACACGGCCTACCCGCCGTTCTTCGCCGGGCTCGTGCCGCGTTCCTCGTACGTCGACGCCAACAGCAAGCTCAGCGCGAGCCGGTCCGCCTCGCACGTCGCGGGCCCGGCCGTGGGCGGCGCACTCGTCCAGGCCGTCACCGCGCCGGTCGCCGTGGTGGTCGACGCCCTGACCTTCCTGGTGTCCGCCGTGCTCGTGGGCCCGATCCGGGTGGACGAACGCGCCGCGGGCTGCGGGGACCAAGACACGTCGCTGCTGCGCCGGGCCCGGGAGGGGCTGGCGTTCATCGTCCGCCATCCCGTCCTGCGGGCGAGCCTCGGCTGCGCCACGACCGTCAACTTCTTCACGTTCCTCACCGGCACCGGGCTGCTCGTCCTCTACGCCGACCGGGAGCTCGGACTGTCCGCGGGGGCCATCGGACTGGCCTTCGGCCTCGGGTCCACCGGAGCACTGCTCGGCGCGGTGCTCGCGCCGACCGTCTCGCGCCGCATCGGTCTGGGCCGGTCCGTCGCGCTCGGCGCCGTGCTCTTCCCCGCTCCCCTGGCCGTGGCCGCGGCGGCGGGCGGCGCCCCGTGGGCCCGGGCGGGCACCCTGGCCCTCGCGGAGTTCCTGTCGGGGATCGGCGTCATGCTCTTCGACGTGAACCTCAACTCGCTGCAGACCGCGGTCGTCCCGGACGGTCTGCGCAGCCGCGTCGCGGGCGTGTACGGCACGGTCAACTACGGCGCCCGGCCGCTCGGCGCCCTGGCCGGCGGGCTGCTCGCGAGCACCTTCGGGCTGCGGGCCACACTGATCACGGCGGCCGCGGGCGGAGCCCTTTCGCTGCTCTGGCTGCTCCCTTCGCCGATCCCTCGCATCCACTCGCTGACGGCCGGGCACCCGCTCGTCCCGGAGGATCCACTCGTCCCGGAGGATCCGCAGCGGGCCTGACCGGGGCGCGCCGGGCCGCGCCCGCCGGGCGGTCACGCGGGCGGTCAGACGAGCGGTCAGACGGGCGCTCGGCCCGGGCGTTCAGGATGGCCTTCGGCGGGCGTTCAGCCGAGGAACGACAACCGGACCTGCCGCTGCGGGTTGTCCTTGTTCGTGTCGACGAGGCACACGGACTGCCACGTGCCGAGCTCCAGCGAGCCGCCCACCACCGGCAGCGTCGCGTGCGGCGGGACGAGAGCCGGCAGGACGTGGTCGCGGCCGTGGCCGGGGGTGCCGTGGCGGTGCTGCCAGCGGTCGTCGGCGGGCAGCAGCGTGTGGAGGGCGGAGAGCAGGTCGTCGTCGCTGCCGGCGCCGGTCTCGATGACCGCGATGCCGGCCGTGGCGTGCGGCACGAAGAGGTTGAGCAGGCCGTCCCGGCCCCGGGCCGCCTCGCGGAGGAACACTTCGCAGTCGTGCGTCAGGTCGACGACCCGTTCCGACGATCCGGTGGTGAGCTGGAGGACGTAGGTCCTGAAGGAATCGGGCATGGGGGCATTGTCGCCGAGCCCGCGGCGGGACCGGCGCAGGACCGGGCGGCCGCCGCACACCCGGCGTTCCAGTCACTGAGACACCGTTGACCGCGTGTCGACAAACTGGCTACGTTCTGCGGCATGTTGCGTTCAGCCCTGCTCACCACGCGCGGTCACATCGACCTGCTGCGGGTGGCTTCCGCCGCGTGTCGCCGCGGCTGCTGACGCCCTTCTCCTCTCTGATTCCGCGCTGAGCCCCGGCTGAGTCCTGTGGCTCTCGCGTGCCGTTCCGCGCGGGCCCGGTGACCGCCGGCCGCCTACGGCCCCCCCCCTTCTCGCTCCGCTCCTCCCCTTCGCTCCTCCCTCTTAGCTCCTCCTTCTTCGCCCGTCGCGTCGGCCTGCCGTGCCGAGGCGTCCGCCCGCCTGCCGTGGAGTGCCATGAGCATCAGCCATGCCCCGCCTTTGACGACCAAAGGCGATATATCCCCTCCTCCGGACATCGTCGGCGTCGACTCGCCCGAACTCGTCGCCCTCGTCCCCTCCTCCGCCCGCCGGACCCGCGTCCCGCGCTGGCTGCGGCGCAGCTCCGGGCCGCTGCTGCTGCTCGCCCTGTGGCAGCTCCTCAGCGCCACCGGCGTACTGACCCCCGAGGTGCTCGCCTCCCCCGGGACCATCGCGCGCGTCGGCGGGGACCTGGTGGCCGACGGATCGCTGCCCGGCGCGATGGGCGTGTCCTTGCAGCGGGTCGCGCTCGGGCTGCTGTTCGGGGTGGTCGTCGGGGTCGGGCTCGCGCTCGTCTCGGGGCTGTTCCGGATCGGCGAGGACCTCGTGGACGCCGGGGTGCAGATGCTGCGCACGGTGCCGTTCGTCGGGCTGATCCCACTGTTCATCATCTGGTTCGGGATCGGCGAGGCCCCGAAGATCGCCATCATCACGCTGGGCGTCTCGTTCCCGCTCTACCTGAACGTGTACGCGGGCATCCGCGGCGTCGACGCCCAACTCATTGAGGCGGGCGAGTCCTTGGGGCTCAGCCGGTGGGGCCTGGTGCGCCACGTCGTCCTGCCGGGGGCACTGCCCGGCGCCATGACCGGACTGCGCTACTCGCTCGGGATCGCCTGGCTCGCGCTCGTCTTCGCCGAGCAGATCAACGCGGACTCCGGGATCGGGTTCCTGATGGTGCAGGCGCGGGACTTCCTGCGCACCGACGTGATCGTCGTGTGCCTGGTCGTCTACGCGTTCCTCGGCCTGCTCGCCGACTTCGTCGTCCGCTCTCTCGAAAGGCTGCTGCTGCAATGGCGACCGACGTTCACGGGCCGGTGACCGCCCCTGCCGCTGCGGCCGACCCGGCCCCCTCCGGACCCGCCGTGCGCGTCGAGGGCCTCACCCGGTCCTTCGACGGGCGTACGGTCATCGACGCGCTGGATCTGGACATCCGGCCCGGCGAGTTCGTGGCACTGCTGGGCCGCAGCGGCTGCGGCAAGTCGACACTGCTGCGCATCCTCGCGGGGCTCGACCGCGACATCGCCGGCACGGTCCTCGTGCCGCGCCGCAAGGCCGTCGCGTTCCAGGCGCCGCGGCTCATGCCCTGGAAGCGGGTCTGGCGCAACGTCCTGCTGGGACTGCCCGGCACGCCGCGCCGGAGCGCCGCCGAGCGGGCGCTGGAGGAGGTCGGGCTCGGGCACCGCACCGACGCGTGGCCGAAGACGCTGTCGGGCGGCGAGGCACAGCGGGCCTCGCTGGCCCGGGCGCTGGTCCGCGAGCCCGATCTGCTGCTGCTCGACGAGCCGTTCGGCGCCCTGGACGCGCTGACTCGGATCAAGGCGCAACGCCTGGTCGACGCGTTGTGGCAACGGCGCGGCTGCGCCGTGCTGCTGGTGACGCACGACGTGGAGGAGGCGGTGCTGCTCGCCGACCGTGTGCTCGTGATGGACGACGGCGTCATCGCGTACGAGACGCCCGTCGGGCTGCCGCGCCCGCGGGACATCACCGACCCGCGCTTCGCCGCGCTGCGCGCCGAGTTGCTGCACCGGCTCGGCGTCGACGACGACAGCGCGGCGCCCAC
Source organism: Streptomyces sp. SID5785 (assembly GCF_009870065.1). Classification (GTDB taxonomy): domain Bacteria; phylum Actinomycetota; class Actinomycetes; order Streptomycetales; family Streptomycetaceae; genus Streptomyces. The sequence goes on from NZ_WWIA01000734.1 coordinate 3,983, forward strand.
CGCGACGCCCTCCCCGTCACCGTCACCGCCCCCGTCCCCGTCCCCGTCTGCGACGCCGCCCCCGCGCCCGTCCGTGTCGGCCGCCGGGGCATCGCCCACCCCCACCGGCAGGACGACCGACTCCCCCGAACAGAACGAACGGACTCCGGCATGAAACGCCCCCCGCTGCTCCCCGCACTGCTCGTACCGCTCGCCCTCCTGCTCTCCGCCTGCTCCGGCGCGTCCTCCGCCAGCACCTCCACGGCCGGTTCCGGCGGCGGCACCGACGGCAAGGGGTCCCTGACGCTCGACGTCGGTGACCAGAAGGGAGGTTCGGAGGCCGTGCTGCGCGCCGCCGGTGAACTGGACGACCTGACATACAAGATCCACTGGTCCACCTTCACCTCGGGCCCGCCACTGCTGGAGGCGGTCAACGCCAAGGCCGTCGACATCGGCGGAGTGGGCAACACCCCGCCGGTCTTCGCGGCCGGCGCCGGGTCGAAGATCAAGGTCGTCTCGGCGAGCCACGGCACCGCGTCCGGCGACACGATCCTCGTGCCGAAGGACTCGAAGCTGTCGGATCCGGCGCGACTCAAGGGCCGTTCGGTCGCGGTCGCCCAGGGGTCGTCCGCGCACTACAACCTCGTCGCGACGCTCCGCAGGGCCGGGCTCGACCTGAGTGACATCAAGGTCAAGTACCTCCAGCCGGCCGACGCGCTGGCCGCTTTCACCGCCGGCAAGGTCGACGCGTGGGCCGTCTGGGACCCGTACACCTCACAGGTGCTGAGGGCCCGTCAGGGCCGCGTGCTCAGCGACGGGAACGGGCTGTCCAACGGGCTCGCCTTCCAGGTCGCCGCGCCGGACGCCCTCGCCGACCGGAAGAAGTCCGCCGCGATCAAGGACTACCTGGACCGGCTGCGGCGCGCGCAGGACTGGGTGTTCCGGCACCCGGAGCAGTGGGCGAAGGTCTGGGCGAAGGACACCGGGCTGCCCTACGAGGTGGCGCTCGACGCGGTGAAGCGGACGAACGGCACCCGGGTGACGGTCGCCGTGGACAAGGGGGCCATCGCCTCGGAGCAGAAGATCGCGGACACGTTCACCGAACTGAAACTGATCCCGCGCAAGGTCGACTTCGGCGACTTCGTCGACCCGCGCTTCAACGGCGGGCTGCCCGCCTCCACCACCGCCCCGCGCACCTACCCGAAGGGGTCCTGAGCCATGACCGTACATCTGCACTGGTTCCTGCCGACCGGTGGCGACGGCCGCTCCCTCGTGGACCGGCACGCGTTCAGCGGCGGCGCCCTGCCGCGCACCCCGGGCGGCGCACTCGCCGGGGTGCGCACCCCGGATCTCGGCTACCTCGTCCAGATCGCGAAGGCGGCGGAGCAGCTGGGGTTCGAGGCGGTGCTGACGCCGACCGGGACGTGGTGCGAGGACGCCTGGCTGACGACGGTCGCGCTCGCGCAGCACACCGAACGGCTGAAGTTCCTCGTCGCGTTCCGGCCCGGGGTGATCTCCCCGACGCTCGCGGCCCAGATGGCGTCGACCTACCAACGCCTCACGCAGGGACGGCTGTTGCTGAACGTCGTCACCGGCGGCGACTCGGCCGAGCAGCGGCGCTTCGGCGACCATCTCGACCACGACCGGCGGTACGCACGCACCGACGAGTTCCTGTCGGTGGTGCGCGGTGTCTGGGGCGGCACGCCGTTC
>NZ_WWIA01000735.1 GCF_009870065.1 Streptomyces sp. SID5785
TCGTCGTGCACGAGCCGCGCCGCCATCCCGCGCACCTCGTCCCAGGGGCCCATGAGGTCCAGGAGCAGGTCGGTCTGGTGGATGCCGTGCCCCATGGCGGGGCCGCCGCCCTCGGTCTCCCACCGGCCGCGCCACGGGACGGCGTAGTAGGCGGTGTCGCGGTACCAAGTGGTCTGGCAGTGGGCGACGAGCGGCCGGCCGAACGCGCCCTCGCGCAGCAGGCGCCGTACGTGGCCGGCACCGGAGCCGAAGCGGTGCTGGAAGACGATGGCGGCGTACGGGCCGGCGTCCCCGGGGCGCTCGGCGGCCTCGATCGCGTCGAAGTCGGCGAGCGAGGGGCACGGCGGCTTCTCGCACCACACCCACGCGCCGGCCCGCAGCGCGGCCACGGCCTGCTCGCGGTGGACGGCGGGCGGGGTGCACAGCACCACGAGTTCCGGGCGGAGTGCGGCCAGCGTCCCGTCCAGGTCGTCCGAGGCGTGCGGGATGCCCGCGCCGGAGGCGAAGGCCTCCGCGGCGTCCTTGTCGACGTCGACGGCGCCGACGATCTCCACCTCGCCCGCCTCGGCGAGGGTCCGCAGCGCCGGCAGATGACTGGAGCGGGCGATGCCGCCGGTGCCCACCACGACGGTGCGCAGAGGCGAGTTCGAGCGGGGTGCGGACATGCGGGACCTCTCGTGGATCGGACGTGCGGGGTGCGTGCCCGTGCGGGGGCACACCTGTCCCGCCGTCACGGTGACGACGTCGGCAGCAAGCGCTTGCCATCAGGCTTGTTCCAACGTTGTAACCGCGCCGTTCCATCACGGTCAACCCCCTGCCGCGAACCGGGATCAAGAAGATCCCACCGCTGACAGCCCACGAAAGACCATGGATAATCGCGGAAACACAGGTGATGGGGGGACGCAGTGGCGGCAGTGACACTCAAGGACGTTGCCGAGCGGGCGGGTGTGTCGATCAAGACGGTGTCCAACGTTGTACGCGACGCGCCCCGTGTCTCGGCATCCACCCGTGAGCGGGTCATGAAGGCCGTGCACGAGCTCGGCTACCGGCCGAATCCGTCCGCCCGCCGGCTGCGCACCGGCCACAGCGGGCTCATCGCCCTGGCCGTGCCGGACCTGAGCACGCCCTACTTCGCGGAGCTCGCCCACCACGTCAGGGCCGAGGCGGCGGGCCTCGGCCTGACCGTCCTCATCGAGGAGACCCTGGGCGACGCGACGGAGGAGCTGCGCCTGGCGACCGGCGTCGGCGCGTCCCTGCTCGACGGCGTCATCCTCTCCCCGCTGCGCGTGACGCCCGACGAACTCGCCTCGGTGGCCAGCGCGTTCCCGCTGGTCCTGCTCGGCGAGCGCAGTTACGTGAGCGAGGAGGTGGTGGCCGACCACGTCCGGATCGACAACGTCGCGGCGGCGCGCGACGCCACCGCGCACCTCGCGGCGCTGGGCCGGACGCGGATCGCGGCCGTCGGCGTGGACCAGCAGGCGTCGGCGACCAGCCGTCAGCGGCTGGAGGGGTTCCAACTCGCCCTGCACGAGGCCGGTCTGACCTACGATCCGCGACTGGCCCCGACCGTCAAGGAGTTCGACCGGCGCAACGGCCTGACGGCGATGCGCACCCTCACCGCCCTGCCGCCCGAGGCGCGGCCCGACGCCGTCTTCTGCTTCAGCGACCTGCTGGCGGCCGGCGCTCAACGCGCGCTGTACGAAGCGGGGTTGAGCATCCCCGGCGACGTCGCCGTGGCGGGCATCGACGGATCCGAGGAGGCCCTGTACAGCACGCCGTCGCTCACGTCGGTCGTCCCGGACAAGGCCACGATCGCCTCGCTCGCCGTGAAGTGCCTGGCGACCCGCATCCGCGCCGAGGAGACCCTGCCGTACGAGGTGCACACGGCGCCGCACTGGCTCGACGCGCGCGAGTCCACGGACGGGGAGCGGCGCCGGCTGTTCACGTGACCGGAGCGGGCTCCTCTCCGGACGCCCGCCGCACCTCGGTAGTCTGCACGCCGTGATCGAATCGTGCGGGATATCCGGAAGCGGAGACGCCGCCGTCGCGACGGCGGCGGCGCTGGCCGGCGCGGCGGTGGTCCGCGATCTGTACGGGCAGCGGCTCCACCGTGTCGACAAGGGGGACGGCGACTTCGCCACCGCCGCCGACATCGCAGCCGAGAAGGCCGTCGTCGACGTGCTCCGCGCCGCCCGGCCCGCGGACGCCGTACTCGGCGAGGAGGGCGGACAGCAGGGCGAGTCGGGGGCGGCACGCGAGTGGCTGGTGGACCCTCTGTGCGGCACGCTCAACTACGCCGTCGGCACCTACCTGGCCGCCGTCAACGTGGCCCTGCGCGACGGAGCGGCGGCGGTGGCCGACCCGTTCGGCGGCGAGGTCTACTTCACCGACGGCAGAGCCGCCCGGGTGCGGCGCGACGGAGCCGAGGACACCCCCCTGACCCCCTCGCCCACCACGGGCCTGGTGGACGTGAACCTGGACCCGCCGTTCCCCGGCGCACCGGAGTTCCGGGCCGTGGACCTGCTGGCCCACCCGGCGTTCGCCGCCCGGTTCAGGCCGCGCGTCGTGTCCACGACGCTGGCGCTCGCATGGGTCGCCGCCGGGAAGCGCGCCGCCTATGTCACCGATGGCGGCGACCTGTCCGGCAGCGTGCACTTCGCAGCCGGCATCGCGCTGTGCCGGGCCGCCGGGTGCACGGTCACAGGGACCGACGGCCGCCCGGTCGGTGCGGCGGGCCGCGGACTCGTGGCCGCCGCCGACGACGAGACCCACGGGGCCCTGATGGCGATGATCCGCAGCCTGGGCGCTCACACCGGCACGGCCCGCTGAAGCCCCGCGGGCTCAGCGGAAGGGCCGCAGGCCGTCCATCAGGAGGTCGAGGAGGCGCCCGGCCTGGGCCTCACGGTCCGGCCGCGGGGCGACGGTGAAGATGCCGATGAGCGAGGCGGCGATGTCCTCGGCAGTGACGTCCGGGCGCAGGTCACCTGCCGCGCGGCCGGTCGGCACGTACGGGGCAAGGTCGTCGTCGACCTCCGGACGCCCCCGGGCAGGGGCGACGGTCGCGCCACCGCCGGGAACCGCAGCGGGTCGAGGTGACGTCCGTTCACTCGACGGACGTGTTCCCGAGCGCCGTGAACCCGTGGACGGCAGGAGAGGCAGGCAGCCGTGTGGGTCGCGATGGTGCTGACGGCGGGTCTGGTCGTCCTGGGCTTCGGTGTCCGTGAGGTGGTGATCCAGCGCCGCCTGCACCACGAGGGCCTCCGCGTGCGCGGCCAGGTGGTCGGACACCGACGGGAGACGTCCGGAAGGGCCAACAGCGGTCCGGTCTTCTACGCGGTCGTCGAGTTCGCCGATGCCCACGGTGCCCGGCACACCGTCCCGGCCAAGTCGTCCGGCGTGAAGGGCCTGCCGGTGGGCGGCGCGGTCCCGGTCCGCTACCTCCGGGACGCACCGGAGACCGCACGGCTGGACCTTCCGGGGAGGCGGTTCACGGAGATCGCGTCGGTTCTCGGGACCGGCACCCTGTTCACGGCGATCGGCATCTGGATGCTCGCCACCGGCCGTTGAGGCGGGTTCAGGCTGCTCAGTCCGCGGGAGCCTCCGCCAGCGACAGGCTGTTGCCGTCGGGGTCGAGGACGACGACGTGCCGGACACCGTTCCCGTAGGTCTCGACCGGCTCGTGGCGGATGCCGTGCGCGGCGAACCGCGCCAGCATCTCGTCCAGTCCGCTCACCCCGAGCGTGACCATGGCCCCGCCCACGCGCGCGGCGCGCACCTCGCGGTCGTCGACGACCAGCCACGCGTTCTCCCCGAGCCGCCACAGGAGTTCCTCCCCGATGGTCTCGTCGGCGGGCCGCCCGAAGAAGGCCTCGTACCACGCGTGCGCCTCGGTCCGGTCCCGTACACACATGACGGTGTAGAGATCCATTCGCCTCACTCCTCGTAGTCGTCCGGAGAGTCTGACCTCTTCGCGCGGCACAACTCGTCTCCGACCCCTTCCCCGCCCGCCTCACACGGTTCTCCCACTCCGGTGGGGCAAGGTCGGACCCGCAGGGACCGTTCGGACGGGCAGGGCAGGAGGAGAGCCGGTGACCTTGGCAGGCGTTCTCAGGAAGGTTCCGTTGTGGGTGGGCGCCGCGGCGCTCGCGGCCGGGACGGTGGCGTGCGACGGCACCGGCGGCGCCGACGGGACCGCGGAGAGTCCGAGCGCTCACGGCAGCGGCACCAGCGCGTCACAGCACCCCAACATCGTCTGGGTCCTGACCGACGACCTCTCCTCCGACCTCGTGCAGTTCATGCCGCACGTGAAAGCGATGCAGAAGAACGGCCTGTCCTTCACGAACTACACGGTGACGGACTCGCTGTGCTGCCCGTCCCGTTCGTCGATCTTCACCGGCAGGTTCCCGCACAACACGGGCGTCTTCACGAACACGCCTCCCGACGGCGGGTTCCCGGTCTTCCACGCGAAGGGGAACGAGTCCAGGACCTTCGCCACGGCCCTCCAGAAGCAGGGCTATCGCACCGCCATGATGGGGAAGTACCTCAACGGCTACGAGCCGGACATGACGGTGGACGGCGAGAAGAACTACGTGCCGCCCGGCTGGGACGAGTGGGCCGTGGCCGGGAACGGCTACAAGGAGTACGACTACACCCTCAACCAGAACGGCCGGACGGTCGATCACGGGCACGACCCCGAGGACTACCTGACCGACGTCGTGAGCGGACGCGGCCAGGACTTCATCGAGAAGTCCGTCCGGGACGACAAGCCGTTCGTTCTCGACATCTCGACTTTCGCCCCGCACGGTCCCGCCACCCCGGCGCCGCAGGACGAGGGCACGTTCCGGGACCTGAAACTGCCGCGGCCGCCGGCCTTCGGACGGACACCGGCCGACGCACCGCCCTGGCTGCGGGACAGGAAGCCCTTCACGGCGCAGCAGACCAGGAAGATCACCACGACGTACCGCAAGCGCGTGCGCGCCGTGCAGGCCGTGGACCGCATGATCGGCGATCTCCAGGACAAGCTGGCGAAGGAGGGCGTCGACGACGACACCGTCTTCGCCTTCGCCTCCGACAACGGCTTCCACATGGGCCAGTACGGTCTGATGCCGGGCAAGCAGACCGCCTTCGACACGGACGTGAACGTGCCGCTGGTGGTCACCGGGCCCGGCATCGAGCACGGTGCGACCACCGACGCCGTCGCGTCCAACATCGACATCTGTCCCACCTTCACCGAACTCGGCGGCGGTACGCCCGACCCCCGCGCCGACGGCCGCAGTCTCGTCCCGCTCCTCAAGGGCGAGACGCCGAAGGACTGGCCGCGCACGGCCCTCGTCGAGCACCACGGTCCCGACCTCTCCCCCGCCGACCCCGACAAACCGCGCAAGGGAAGCGGGAATCCGCCCTCGTACGAGGCGCTGCGCACCGCCCGGTACACGTACGTCGCCTATCGCGACGGGACCCACGAGTACTACGACCGCGGCACGGACCCCGACATGCTGCACAACACCTACGCGCGGCTCTCGCCGGACACGAGGGACGACCTCGCGTCGAGGCTCCGGCAGATGCGGGACTGCGACGGTGCGAAGGAGTGCGGGGCCGCCGCGGCCGGCGGATGACGGTGCGGGGCCGGGGAACGCGACCAGGTCACCGGCCGGCCGGCAGCCGCAGGGTGACCCTGGTCCCTCCGGTCCCCGCCCCCGATGCCCCGGAGACCTCGACCGTCCCGCCGTGCGCCCGGGCCACCGCGGCGACGATGGACAGCCCCAGACCGCTGCCGTCGCCGCTGTGCGCGGGATCGCCGCGGTAGAAGCGGTCGAGGACGTGGGGCAGGGCATCGGCCGGGATGCCGGGGCCGTCGTCGGCGACGGCGAGCGTCACCCCGGGCACGACCCGGGCGCCGGTGTCGCCGGTGTCGCCGAAGGGCTCGGCGCCGATGACCACCACGGCCGCCGTTCCGGCCGGTGTGTGGGTGCGTACGTTGGCCAGCAGGTTGTCCACGACGCGGCGCAGTTGCCCGGCGTCGCCCCGCACCGTCGCCGCGGTCTCGGCCTGCACGGACAGGGCCCTGTCCGGGTCCGTCACGCGGGCCGCCGCCACGGCCTCGCGCGCGACCGCGGTCAGATCGACGGCGGATGTCTCGTGGCGGGCACCGCCGTCGAGCCGGGCGAGCACGAGCAGGTCGTCCACGAGCCGCTGCATCCGCAGGGCCTCGGCGGTGATGCCGCGC
>NZ_WWIA01000736.1 GCF_009870065.1 Streptomyces sp. SID5785
GTCGTAGATGAGCTGGATGACGGTCTTCCCGCTGTCCAGGCGGTGGGTGTACGGGACGTGGTGCAGGAAGAGGAGCAGGTCCTCGGGGCAGTTCTCCAGGGATTCGTACGTGTCGCGGTTCTCCGGCGCGTAGAGGTCCGTGTAGCCGTTGCCGGTGGCGGCGGTGCGGTCGTAGCCGATGCCCTCGCGGTCCGACTTGTGGAACTGCGTGGTGGTCGTCGGGCTCGCGTCGAAGTGTCCGGTCACCGAGCCGTCCGGCGGGTGGGTGAGGTAGCCGGTGCCCAGGGGTGACGTGTAGTCCTCGTAGGTGCGCCAGGAGCCGAGCAGGAGGGCGGAGACGGTCTCGACGACATGCGGGTCGTTGCCGAACGTCATCCGCGTCCACTCCGTGGCCAGTTCCTGGGCCGACAGATCCGGGTTCCAGGCGAGTCGCCCGTACCCGTGGGTGTTGGCGGCGGCCAGGTGCGAGCCCGTCCAGTTCCGGGTGTCGCCGACGTTCATCACGCCCGCGAAGCCGAAGTGGGAGTACGAGTGGACCCTGCCGGTGACGACCCGGGCGACGGTGCTGTCCTTGCCCGCCTTGAGCGTGTCGAAGTCGAGGACCTCCTTCCACTGCGGGACGAGGTAGCACAGGTGCGTGGCGTGGCCCGTGTACTCCTGGGTGACCTGGAGCTCGATCATCGAATTGGTCTTCGGGAGCGAGCCGAACAGCGGGTGGGCGGGCTCGCGGACCTGGAAGTCGATCGGCCCGTTCTTGATCTGCACGACGGCGTTGTCGGCGAACGCGCCGTCCAGGGGTGTGAAGTCGTCGTAGGCCTGCCGGTCCCACTTGGCGTCGCCGTCGTGCACGAAGGAACGCCACATCACGATGCCGCCGTGCGGTTCCAGCGCCTCCGCCAGGACGTTGGCTCCGTCGGCGTGCGTCCGGCCGTAGTCGAGCGGCCCGGGGCGGCCCTCCGAGTTGGCCTTCACGAGGAAGCCGCCGAAGTCCTCGATCTTCGCGTAGATCTCGTCGGCCTTCTCGACCCACCAGCGCCGCACGTCCGCGTCGAACGGGTCGGCGGTGTCGAGCCCGCCGAGGTCGATGGGGGCGGCGAAGTTCGCGGTGACGTACAGCCTGACGCCGTAGCGGCGCAGGACCCCGGCGAGGGCGGCGAGCTTGGTCAGGAACGGTTCGGCGAGGTAGTCGGCCGGCGTGTTCACGTTGTTGATGACGGCGCCGTTGATCCCGAGGGACGCCAGCACGCGCGCGTAGTCGGTGTATCGGTCGTCGAGGCGCGGCAGCTCGTCCCAGTCGAAGAAGGACGTGCCCGCGTAGCCGCGCTCGATCGACCCGTCGATGTTGTCCCAGTGGTCGGCCACGCGCAGGGGCGCGGCCGGGCTCTCCCGGACGTCGACGTCCTCGAGTGGCCGGCGGGTCTGCACGAGCCGCAGGAGGTGGAAGGCGCCGTAGAGCACGCCGAGGTCGGCGCGGGACGCCACGACGGTACGTGCTCTGCCGTGGTCGGTCACGCGTCGGATCACGTAGCCCTCGTCGCCGAGTCCGTCGAGGTCGGCCGCGGGCACGAGGGCGCGGACCAGCGGCGAGCTGTCCGGGGTGCCCACGACGAGCGCCGGGCCCGCCGGGGCGGAGGTGCGCGGCGTGAGCCGGGCGCCCCGGACACCGAGGAGTTCCTTCAGTCCCCTGCTCAACTCCTCGGCGGCGGAGTGCTGGAGAGGCCCGCCACCCTCGCGTACGAGAGCGGGCAGCGCGGCCCGGTAGCGCCGGAGCAGGTCGGGATCGTCGACCTTGCGGTAGCGCAGCCACAGGTCGTAGCCGTCCTCGGCGGGCAGCGCGGCGGTGCTCGCGCCGCCCGTGGGGGAGGTGGCGAGGCGCGGCTGCGCGGAGGCCGGTGCGGACAGGGCGAGCGACCCGGCGACGCCGCCGAGGGCGGCGGCGGACAGGACGCTGCGGCGTCGTATTCCTGAGCTCATGGCTCTCACTTCCGTCGGGGAACGAACAGTGCGCGTCCAGGCCAGGACCAAGCTCCGCAACCGTCACACGCGCCACGACAGGTGTCAACGGAACCGACCAGAAAGAAACATACCGATCGGCGGCAAGCAGGTGGGCTGGCGCGTAAGTGAGTTGAAGGGGTGGACGGATGCGGGGGTATTCCGTGCACGCAAGCGCAGTTCACCCGCCCTGCGTCCACGTATGTGACCGACGATCGCGTATGACTACGCTCAAAAGTCAACATGAGGAGGGGAGTTGGTGAGGTCGCTGCCCGGCGGGCGTCTCCCTCGCGCTTGTCGGGGCGGAATGACGGGCATACGCGAAGCACCTGCGAAAGGAGCTCGGACATGGCCGGCATAGTCGCAGCGGTGCTGTTCCTCATCGCGTTCCTGATCAACGCCGCGGACCTGAGCACCAACGATGTCTTCACCTCGACGAACGTGATGCTGCTCGGCCTGGTCGCACTGGCCCTGCACGTGGCGGGGATCGGCGACCGGAGGACGCGGACCCGGCGGCGCCGCTGACGGCGCGGCGGTCGGGTGAACGAGTGATGCGCCCCCCTCTGGAGCGCACCACCCGCGAGCAGGGCTCCCGGGGCACCCTCGCGCCGAGTCACGGAGCGGGTCAGGCCGTCGAGATCGCCGTCCTGGCGAAGTGCCCCGCGAGCCGACCCGCACGGGGCCGCCGCGTGAGCGGCGGCCCCGGTCCCGCTCCTGCGGGCGACCGGTCAGACCGGTGCGGTGGCGGGCATCTCCCGTTCGGAATCGGCCAGTTGACTTATGAGATCGAGGCGGGCGCGGCTGACGCGGGAGCGGACGGTGCCCACCGGGCAGCTGATCAGCGCGGCGGCCTCCGCGTAGGGCAGGCCGACGAGTTGCGTCAGGACGAACGCCTCGCGGCGCTCGTCGGGGAGCGCGTCCAGCAGGGCGGACAGGGCCACGCCTTCGTCGAAGCCCGGGGTGCAGCGGGGCTGGGCGCGCTCCACCGCGCCCTGCCAGTCGTCCGTGGCGGACAGCCGGGGCCGGGCGGCGGCGCGCCGGAAACTGTCGACGACCGAACGGCGGGCGATCGACAGGATCCAGGTCCGGGCCGAGGAGCGCCCCTCGAACCGGTGCAGGCTGCCGAGCGCGCGCAGGAACGTCTCCTGGGCCAGATCGTCGGCGAGATGGGGATCGGCGCACCAGCGCGCCACGTAGCGCAGCACGTCGCGGTGCAGGGCACGGAAGAAGAGGTCGGTGGCGCGCGGGTCACCGCCGCGGGCGGCGAGCGCGAGGGCGGTCGCCGACTCGTCGCGCGGGCAGGGCGGGGCAGGAGTGATCACCTGAGGTCCTTCTCGGATCGGACACCGGAGAGGCGCGCACGGCGGCGCGGTCCGTCGCGCGGGCGGACCGATCGGCGAGGAGCGGTGCCGGTCGGGCGGCGCCCGGGATCCGGGACGCCGTACGGCGCGGCTCCGGTGGAGTGAGGAAGAGCGGCCGCGCGCGGGCGCGTGGCCGCTGCCCGGCCCGCGTCGGCGCGGTGCCGGGGTACCGGCTGTCGTCAGGCGACAGCGACAGGGGCGGGCGGGCCCCTGGAGGTGATCGTCCGGGTGGTGAGAAGGCGGCGCGGCATCGGGTCGGACGACGGCCGCCGGAGCGGGGAGCGCGGGCCACGCGCCGGTACGACCCGCAGCAGCGGCAGGCGGAGCGGCGCGCTCAGCCTGCTCGCCACGGCCCGCAGCGCGTCGAAGGCGGCCTTCTCGCCCCGCGCCAGCCACACCCCGCACAGCGCTGCCGCCAGGAGGTGAGCGGCGAGCATGCCCGCCGAGGACATCGCGCTCATGTCCTGCCCCGGGACCGTCATCCCCGGCATCGCGTGCGCCGCGTGCATCGCCGGGCCCGTACCGGCCGGCAGGCCCTCCACGGGCGCGCCGGGCCCCGTGCACAGGAGGTACGCGATCCACCGCCGAGCGAGCGTGTGGCCGCTCTCGGCGCGGGTGCCCGCCTGCGCGAGGGACAGTGCCGCGTGCAGCGCCGCCTGGACGCCGACGCAGCCCGCGATC
>NZ_WWIA01000737.1 GCF_009870065.1 Streptomyces sp. SID5785
CGTCGCGGCGGCCGGCGCCATCGCCGGGGTGGGCACGGGCTGCGGCGCCGGGACCGGCACCGGGGCCCGGCGGCCGGACAGCAGCCGGTCGCGGACCGCCAGGATGACGGCCTCGGCCCGGGCGGCCAGCGGCTCGCACCAGGGCAGGGCCAGCAGGATGAGCAGTCCGGCGGCCCAGCCGAGCAGGACGTCGCTCAGCCAGTGGGTCCCGAGGTACACGGTCGTCAGGCCGACGCTGAGGGAGATCACCGCGGAGACCGCGGACAGCCAGCGGCGGGCCCGCGGCGTGGAGGCCAGGTAGGCGAGGATGCCCCAGGTCACGACCGCGTTCGCGGTGTGGCCGGAGGGAAATATATCGCCGCCCTGCCACATCTCGTTCGAGCCGATCACTGTCGCGTAGTGGGGGCCGAGCCGGCCCATGCCGTACTTGGCCGCGCCCACCGTCAGGTTGAGCAGCAGCAGTGCGGTCGCGAACATCACCAGGGGGCGCAGCGTGTGCTGCCGCCAGGACCGCCAGCCCAGCCAGGCCGTCACCATCACGGCCGTCGGGCCGCGCTGGCCGAGCACCACCCAGTAGTCGAGGAACGCGTGCACCTCGGGCCACTGCTGGTACGGCCGGAAGAACATGACCTGCCAGTCGAAGGCGACCAGCCACGAGGTGGCGAGGACCGCGACCACGATGGCCAGGTAGAAGGACAGGGTCGCCCCGAAGAGCACGACACGGTGCCGGCTCATCCTGGGCGGGTCCAGGATGACCGGCCGTTCGGGCTCGCGGTCGAGCCGGGCGAAGACTCGCTCGACGCGCCGGGTCAGGTTTCGTTCGGTACGCACCCAATCGACGCTACAGCGGGCGCGCGGCGGACCAGGGCGAAACAGTGGCTTTGTGATGACGATGTGATGTGGGATTGATCTCAGGAAGCCGTCTATTCCACGGAATCCGGTAACCGTCGAGAGAAGGCCCACAGAATTCTCTGATCGTTTTTGTCGGCTCGTTACGGGGCGATTATGAAAGTGTTCACCGGTTGCTGGCACGGAATTCTCTGTCCGCTCATCGGGCCCGCCGGAGCCGGTCAAGGACGGTCGGCGACGGTCACGGCGGGCCCGAACCGTTCAGCCAGAACGCCCCGTACACCGCCGAGACCAGTGTCAGTGCCCCAAGGATCACCGCTGACCTGCCGACTCGCCACCGGGACAGGGCCAGGGCGAGCGGCAGCAGCAGCGGGAACGCGGGCAGCAGCAGCCGCGGCTTCGAACCGAAGTAGCCCGCGGCGCAGAGCGCCAGGACGACGACGATGCCGGTGTAGACGAGCAGCGGCACCGGCTGGCGCTGCCGCACCCCCGTCGCGTAGAGCCAGATCACCAGCGCCACCCCGACGATCAGACCGATTCCGGCGAGCGCGCCCAGGGGGGAGGTGAACTTGTCCCCGACGAAGCGGGCGAAGGCAGCGCCGCCGTCGAATCCGTTCCCCCACTGCCGCTGCACGTCCAGATAGCCGAAGAGGCCGCCGCCGGTGTGCTGCCCCACCCACAGCACGTACGCCGCCGCGCCCGACGGCGCCAGCAGCACCCCGAGCGCGAGCCGCCACGGCACCCGCCGCTCACGCGCGATCCACAGCGCGGCCGCCACCCAGACCGCGGCCACCACGGCCGCGCCGACCGGCCGGGTCAGACCCGCCAGCGAGGCGAGCAGACCGGCGGTGACCCAGTGCCGCCGCAGCGTGGCGTACAGCGACCATGCCGCGAGCGCCGTGAACAGGGCCTCGCTGTACGCCATCGACGCCACGATCCCGACCGGCAGCGCACCCCACAGGACCGCCAGGCACACTCCGGCACGCCGCCCGTACAGCCGGTCACCGACCGCGAAGACGCCCCAGGCCGCGGCGAGCGACGCGAGCGAGCTCACCACCAGGCCGGCATCCGCGGCCGACAGCGGGCCTATCGCGCCGAGCCCCCGCTCCAGCCAGGGCAGCAGCGGGAAGAACGCCAGGTTCGAGTGGACGCTCCCGTCGGGCAGCGTCACCGACCAGCCGTAGCCGTGCTCGGCGACCCGGGTGTACCAGAGCGAGTCCCAGCGCGCGGTCAGCAGCGTGTGCGGGCTCTTGCCCGCCGCCGCGCTCCACAGGGCGAGCGCGAGCAGGCCGACGCCGCGCACGGCCGCGTAGCCGAGCAGCGCCGGGAGCGCCCGCCGCGCCGAGGGCCCGTTTTGTCGATCATCGTCCGTCACGGCCCCGATTATGGGCGCCCGCACCCGCCGCGCCGCAGGCCGCCCCCGCCCCGGAGAGTGGCGCACGCCACACTCGCTCGATCGCTCCATGAGAGGTCTGCCACGTGTCACCCGCTCGAACTCGCGTACTCTGACGGCTCACTCGCCTTCGCCGCGGGGCCGGGAGACCGCTCCTCCCGAGCCGGAGACCGTGGGCAGTCCCCGCCCCCGGATCCGCCGAGCGCGAGGACCACTGGGAGGTACGCACATGTCCGGGACGAGCACGTCCGCCGGGCGCCTGCGCAGTCGGCTGTCCGCCACCGGGGCCCGCACCAATCGCTGGATCGTCCTCGTCGTCCTGTGCACGAGTCTGCTCCTGGTCGCGCTCGACTCGACCATCCTCTACGTGGCCCTGCCCGCCGTCACCGAGGACCTGAAGCCCACCTCCGTCGAGCTGCTGTGGATCGGCGACGCCTACCCGCTGGTCTGCGCCGCCCTGCTGATCCTCTTCGGCACGCTCGGCGACCGGGTCGGCCGCCGCCGCATCCTGCTGCTCGGCTACGCGCTGTTCGGGGTCGCCTCCGCGCTCGCCGTCGTCTCGGACAGCGCGCAGGTGCTGATAGCGGCCCGCGCCCTGCTCGGCGTCGGCGGCGCGATGATCATGCCGGCGACCCTGTCGATCCTGCGCGACGTCTTCCCCGACCGGCACGAGCGGGCCGTCGCGATCGGCGTGTGGACGGCCGTCTCGGCGGTCGGCGCCGCCACCGGACCGGTCCTCGGCGGCTTCCTCGTCGAGCACTTCTGGTGGGGCTCGGTCTTCCTGATCAACATCCCGCTGATGGCGGTCATGCTGCCGTTGTGCCGGGTCCTCGTGCCCGAGTCCAAGGGGCGCTCGGACGGCCCCTGGGATCTGCTCGGCGCGGTGCTCGCCGCCCTCGGCGTCCTCGGCGTCGTCTACGGGATCAAGGAACTCGGCATCGGCCGCGACCTCCTCGACGCGGGCGCCGTGCTGCCCTTCCTCGGCGGTGTCGCGCTGCTCCTGCTCTTCGTGCGCCGCCAGCGCCGGCGCGAGCACCCCCTGATCGACATGCGGCTGTTCGCCCGCGCCGCGTTCTCCTCGTCCATCGGCTGCATCGTCATCGCCATGCTGGCGCTCGTCGGCCTCGAGCTGATCGCCGTCCAGTACCTCCAGCTCGTGCTCGGCCTGAGTCCGCTGGAGACCGGTCTGCGGATGCTGCCGCTGACCTTCGCCGCGATGACCGCGGGCGTCCTCGGCTCGGCGAACCTGCGCCGCTTCGGCCCCCGCCGCATGGTCGCGTCCGGCTTCACCCTGACCGCGTGTGCCGTGCTGCTGCTCGTGCTGATGGGCGGGCAGGACCGGCCGTGGCTGCTCGGCACCGGGTTCGTGCTCCTGGGCCTCGGCTTCCAGAGCACCCTGTTCGGTGCGTACGAGTCGATGCTCACCGAGGCGCCGGCCGACGACGCGGGAGGCGCCGCCGCGATCGGTGAGACCGCCTACCAGCTCGGCGCGGGCATGGGCATCGCCCTGCTCGGCTCGGTGATGAACGCGGCCTACGCGCCCGGGCTCCACCGGGTCGCCGGGGTGTCGGCCGCCGACAGCGAGGCCGCGGGGCACTCGCTCGGCGAGGCCTTCGCGATCGCGGGGCAGCTCGGGGGAGCGGCACGGGCCGCGCTGCGCAGCGCGGCGCGGGAGGCGTTCGTGCACGGGCTGCACGTGACGCTGG
>NZ_WWIA01000738.1 GCF_009870065.1 Streptomyces sp. SID5785
CGTCGTGGCTGAGCGCGCAGTTCCCCGCGCCCCTGGGCCCGCTGATCGCGTTTCGGCCGGGGCGGGCTCAGCGCGCAGTTCACCGCGCGCCCGGCGGGGTGATCGTGTTCCGCAACAGGGGTGTAACCGCTGGAACCCCGGGCGGCGCGGGCGCCGTCGGTAGGGGGCATGACACCCACCCGCACGCGGGCCGCGCTCATCACCCTGGCCGCGCTCCTGTTCCAGCTCCTCGCCGTGACCGCCCCCGCGAACGCGTGCGGCTGCGGCGCGATGGTCCCTCGCACCGGCGAGCGGATCACCGTCGACGAGGAGACCTCGGCCCTGCGCTGGGACGGCCGCACCGAGCAGATCGTGATGCGGCTCGCGGTGCACGGCGACGGCCACGACGTCGCCTGGGTCATGCCCGTCCCGCACCGGGCGACGGTGAAGCTGGGCGACCCCGGCCTGTTCACGGCGCTGGCCGGGGCGACCGCCCCGGAGCTGCGCACCCGGCACTACTTCTGGCCGCGCACCGGCGACTGGCCCTTCGACGGCGGCAACGGCGACGGCGCCGCGGCGGGCGCCCCCGCCCCGTCGGCCGGCTCCGGCGTCGGGGTCGTCGGCCGCGAGCGGCTCGGCCCGTTCGACGTCGCCCGGCTCACCGCGACGGACCCGCACGCACTGGCCGGCTGGCTCGACGACCACGGCTTCGCGCTCCCCGCCCGCCTCGACCGCGCACTGCGCCCCTACGTCGACCAGGGCTGGGAGTACGTCGCGATCCGCCTCGCGCCCACGGCCGGTGACGGCACGGCGCTGACCGGCCGTCTCGACCCGCTGCACCTGACCTTCGCGAGCGAGCGGCCCGTCTACCCGATGCGCCTGTCCCGGCTGGCCCGCACCGCGCAGCACCTCGACCTCTACGTGCTGGCCGACCACCGGATGGAGCCCCGCTCGGCGATCGGCGGCGGCGCGCCCCGCGTCACGTTCGCCGGAAAGGTCACGGACACCTCGGGCCCGCTGGCCGAACTCGCCACCGGCGCCCCCTACCTGACCGCCTACGCGCAGGACTTCCCGACCCCGTCGAGGATCGACGCCGACCACACGCTGCGCCGGGCCGCCGACGACACGCCGTACCGGCAGGTCGAGTACGAGAACGAACTGCTCACCGTCGGACCGGACCTGCCCCTCTGGCTCCTGACCGTGCTCGGCACGACCGCGGCGGCCCTCACCACGCTCCTGCTGACCGTGCGCGCCCGGCGCCGGCGACCCGTCGCCCGACCTGCCCCCGTGCGGACTCCGCCGCCCCTAGTGTGAACGTTTATGACGACTGACTCTCCGGGCGCGCGGCAGCCCGATGTGGCGACCGCCGTCGACGCCTACTTCAGCGAACTGCTCGCTCCCGCCGACGAGGCGCTCGCGGCGGCCCTCGCCGACAGCGAGGCCGCGGGCCTGCCCCGGATCAACGTCTCGGCCACCAACGGCAAGCTCCTGCACCTGCTCGCCCTCACCCAGGGTGCCCGCCGCATCCTGGAGATCGGCACCCTCGGCGGCTACAGCACGATCTGGCTGGCCCGTGCCCTGCCCGCCGACGGCAGCCTGATCAGCCTCGAGTACAGCGCCCGGCACGCGGACGTGGCGCGGGCCAACCTGGCACGGGCCGGACTCGACAAGACGGTCGAGGTGCGGGTCGGCGCCGCGCTCGACGCGCTGCCCGTCCTCGCCGACGAGGGCCACGTCTTCGACCTGGTCTTCATCGACGCGGACAAGGCGAACAACCCCCACTACCTGGAGTGGGCGGTGAAGCTGACCCGGCCGGGCAGCCTGATCGTCGTGGACAACGTCGTGCGCGGCGGCCGCGTCGTCGACCCGGACAACACGGAGCCGGACATCACCGGTACCCGCGCCGCCCTCAAGTTCCTCTCCGAGCACCCGAAGCTGGACGCGACCGCCGTGCAGACCGTGGGCGTGAAGGGGTACGACGGCTTCGCGCTGGCCCGGGTGCGCGACTGATCGCCCGTCAGTTCTCCTGGTAGAAGCCGATGTTGACCGTGCGGGGGCCGCTCCGGTCGAGGACGACGACCTCGCCGGACGCCCCGCGCGGCAGCTCGGCGACCCCGCCGTAGGGGACCGGCCGCCCGGGGCCCTGCGCGGCGCCGACCCGCAGGCGCACCTCGGACGCCGGGTCGTCCTGCGAGCCGCGCAGCCAGTTCAGGCTCCACTCCCCGCCGGGCCCGCACCGGAACTCCAGGTGCACCCGCGACACGAACAGCCAGTCGTCCGGGGTCACCAGCCGGCACAGGGCGGCGTCCCGCCCCACGCGGAGCACGGACCCCGGCGTGCTGTCCGCCTCGGCCATCACCATGCCGGCCGTGGCCCCCGCGTCGCCGTCCGCCACCGTGGCCATGGTCAGTTCGAGCACCGCATCCCCCAAGCTGTCGTCCTTGCGAACCGCCGCGCATCATAGGCCGCCGGAGCGCGTCTGGGACACTGGTCCCATGACCGAACGCAAACCACCCGGCGTCAGCTTCGAGTCATTCGTCGACAAGCAGATCCGCGACGCCGAGCGTCGCGGCGACTTCTCCTCGCTGCCCGGCGCCGGCAAGCCGCTCGACACGACACCCGACACCCTCTACGACGAGAACTGGTGGGTGAAGCAGAAGCTCGCCCGCGAGGGCTTCTCCGTCCTGCCGCCCTCCCTGGCCCTGCGCAAGGAGGCCGAGGACACCCTGGCCGCAATCGGCTCGGCCCCCTCGGAGCGCGTCGTGCGCGCCCGCATGACGGAGCTCAACGACAAGATCCGCGACATGATGTTCAAGCCCCCGCCGGGCCCGCCGCTGGGCCTGAAGCCCTACGACGTCGACGAGATCGTCGAGCGCTGGCGCCGGGCCCGCGCCTGACGCCACCGGCGGGTGCGGCAGGATGAGGGCATGTCTGTCGTGAAGATCAACGTCCTGACCGTGCCCGCCGAGCAGCGCGAGACCCTCGAGAAGCGCTTCGCGTCCCGCGCCGGCGCCGTGGAGAACTCGGACGGCTTCGAGTGGTTCGAGCTGCTCCGCCCGATCGAGGGCACCGACGACTACCTCGTGTACACGCGCTGGCGTGACGAGGCGTCGTTCCAGGCCTGGATGGAGGGCCCGATGAAGTCGGCCCACCAGGGCGGCGCCGACCGCCCGAAGCCGGCGTCGAGCAGCGCCGCCGTGTGGTCCTTCGAGGTCGTGCAGCAGGCGGCGCCGAAGAACGCGTGACTCCACCGGGGGACCTGCGTCGGGGCGGCTCTAGCCCCAGGTCTCGGCCTCCAGGACCGTGCGGGTCAGTGCGTCGTACGCGCCGCGTTCACGGGTCGGGATGCCGCGGGAGATCTGGTAGGTCCGCACGGCCCACTCCGTCGGGCTGTTGTAGGTGCCGTTGGGCTCGCCCGTGTACAGGTTCAGCTGCTTGAGGCGGCGCTGGAGGTCCGTGACGGCCGGGCCGCGGTCGCCCCGGCGCAGGGTTCCCGCGGTGTCCTCCCGGGCGCCCGGCGCGGTGCGGGTCGGGCTCGGCGGTGCGCTGGTCGGCTCGCGGGTCGCGGTGGGCGACGCGCTGGTGCGGGTCGGCGACGGGGCCGGCGGGACCGAGGACGTCGCCGGGGCGGACGCGGACGGGGACGCGGAGACCGGCGCGGAGGAGGGGTCCGCGGGCGCGGCCGGGGCCGGTGCGGACGGGGAGCCGGACGTCGGGGCCGGGGCGGAGGCCGTCACCCGGCTCGGCAGCGCC
>NZ_WWIA01000078.1 GCF_009870065.1 Streptomyces sp. SID5785
CGGGAACGTGGTCCTGGGCGTGCCGTTCGGCATCCTGCTGCCCGTGCTCTTCCCCCGCACCCGCGGCTTCGTGCGGGTCGTGCTCATGACCGGGTTCGTGATGCTCACCGTCGAGATCGCCCAGGGCTTCCTGGTCGCCGGGCGGGCGTTCGACATCGACGACGTGATCCTCAACTCGGCAGGCGCCTTCCTCGGCTACCTCGTCCTCGGCCGCAGGCTGGGGCGGGCCCTGCATCCGCGCCGGTCGCACTGGTGGCGACCGCGCGCCCGGACGGAAGAACCGGACGCCGACCCCGCGCCGCGACCCGCGGGCGCGTCCGAGCGTTTCCGCCGCAGGCTCCCGGCGCTGATCAGGGCGAAACGTCCCTGACCGCGGCACCGTGCCGACCGGCCGCGGACGGCTGCGACCGGCCGCGTCAGTCGTCGCCGGTGGCCGAGTCCAGGGTCGCCACGTCGAGTACTCCGTCCAACTCGCCCAGTACGCCGATGAGTTCCGGCACCTGGCCCGGTCCCTCGATCTCCATCGTGACGGCCACGGTGCCGGGCCGTCGGCCCGGGCGCTCGTCCCAGTCGGTCCGGTCGGTGCGGACGTCGAGCACGCGGAAGCCCCGGCCCGTGCACTCCTCCAGGACATGGGTGAGCACGCTGCTGCCCACGTGGTACGTCAGATGCAGGCCGGATCTCTGCTCGGTGGCCAGTGCGGGCAGCATCCGCGTCAGCAGGGGGTAGCCGCGGACGACCACGAAGTGGCAGGCGGTGGCTGCCGCGGCGAGGATCGGCAGGCCGCCGCCGCAGGCCATCCCGATGGCACAGGTCAGCCAGACCGTCGCGGCCGTGGTCAGCCCGCGCACCGCGTCGCGGCGGACGAAGATGAGGCCGCCGCCGATGAACCCGATGCCGGAGACGACCTGTGCGGCGACGCGGGACGGGTCGAAGGAGACGCCGTCCAGCCCCAGAACCGAGTTGAACCCGTGCTGCGACACCTCCATGAACAGCGCACTGCCCACGCCGACCAGCGTGTGCGTGCGCAGCCCGGCGCTCTTCTGCTGAACCGCTCGCTCCGCGCCGATCAGCGTCGACAGGAGCAGCGCCAGGCCCAGTTCGGCCAACTGGCGGGCGCCCTGTCCCGCCGAGGGGTCGAACAGCGGTACGGCGAGGTTCGACACGCGTGGCACCTCCCTTCGTGCCCTACGAGCCTACGGCGCACGCCCGTTGCTGCGGGCGACGGCGGTGCAGGCGGAGTCAGGACGCGCGCAGAGCGTGCAGGAACTGCTCCGCCAGGGTCTTGGTGTCGATGTGCTCCGCCGTGCGGCCCGTCAGGGCCTGGAAGAAGGGCGGGCCGATCAGCAGCGCCGTCGCGTGCTCGGTGGACAGGGTCGCGGCGGTCGCGGACCGCGCTGCCTCCACCACCTCGGCGGCGCTGTCGCTCAGGACGTCGCGGGAGCCGAGCAGGGCCGCCACCTCCGGATCGTGCTGCGCCTCCCCGATCAGAGCGCGGTACGCGGCCCCCGCGTGAGAGCGCGTCAGGAACGTGACGAGGGCGCCGAGATAGGCCTCCACGTCCTTGCCCGCATCTCCGCTGTGCCGCACCGCCAGCTCGTGCTGTGCGTCCAGGACGCTCGCCTCGTAGAGAATCTCCGCCTTGTGCGACCACCAGCGGTAGACGGTCTGCCGGCCCACGCCGGCCCGCTCCGCGATGCCCTTCATGGTCAGGGCCGCGTAGCCGACCTCCACCAGCAGGTCGTCGACCGCGTGGAGCACAGCGGCCCGTGCGCTTTCACTGCGAGGCCGCCCGCGGCCGCTTCCGTCCACCATGCCCTCACCTTAAACGAGACACGGTGTACCGCATGTGTTAGTTTTACGGTGCACGGTGTCTCGGAAATGGGGTGGGCGCGCACCACGACGTGCGCTGCTCCCGTGCAACCCGATCACCCCGAGCGCCTTGATCCCGATCACCTCGATCCCGATCACCTCGATCACCCTGACCGTCCCCCGCGGGGGACGAAGAAGGAGGCCACGCACATGCGTGCATTTGTCACCGGAGCAACCGGCTGGATCGGATCGGCCGTCGTCGACGAACTCCTCACGGCCGGACACCAGGTCGTCGGCCTGGCACGGTCCGACGCGGCCGAGCGGACCCTCGCGGCCAAGGGCGCCACCGCGCTCCGCGGCGATCTGGACGACCTGTCCGCACTGCGCCGCGGCGCCACCGAGGCCGACGCGGTCCTGCACCTGGCCAACAAACACGACTGGAGCGACCCGGCCGAGTCCGACCGGGCGGAGCGTGCGGCGGTCACCGCGCTCGGCGACGCTCTCACCGGCAGCGACCGGCCGTTCCTGGTCGCATCCGCCCTGTCGCGCCTCGTCGAGGGGCGACCCGCCACCGAGGCCGACGTGTCACCGGCGGTCGGCCCGGACTCGAACCGCGGCGGCAGCGAGAACCTGGCGCTCGACTACGCCGCCAAGGGCGTGCGCTCCGTCGTCGTCCGGTTCGCACCCAGCGTGCACGGCCGGGGCGACTGGGGATTCGTCAACTTCCTGACCGAGGCCGCGCGCAAGCAGGGCGTCTCCGGCCATGTCGGCGACGGCTCCGCCGCGTGGTCCGCCGTGCACCGCACGGACGCCGCACGGCTCATGCGGCTCGGCATCGAGCAGGCGCCCGCCGGGTCCCGGCTGCACGCCGTCGCCGAGGAAGCGGTCTCGACGAAGGAGATCGCCGAGGCGATCGGGCGCAGCCTCGGCCTGCCGGTCGTCCCGGTCCGGCCCGAGGACGCCGCCGCGCACTTCGGCTTCGTCGGCGGCTTCTTCGCCTCGACCATGACGGCGACCAGCGACCTCACCCGGCAGCTCCTGTCGTGGAAGCCCGCCGGACCGACGCTGGTCGAGGACATCGACGCCGGCGCGTACACGACCTGAGGACCTCGCCGCCGGCGCCTACGCGACCTGGCACCACGCCGCTCCGCCGGAATCCGAAGGGCGGGCGAACGCGCGGCTCATGCCTCGTCGGACTCCGGCCGCGGCGCCCAGTTCGGCACCTGGCCCGTGCGCGCCGCCTCGGCCTCCGCCTTCGCGTCGCTCACCACCGACGCCGCCTGCCGCGCCACCTCGTCGGCGGCGGTGGCCGCGTCCAGCGACGGGGCCGCCGCCTCGATCTGCGGCGTCGAGCCCGCCTCCGCAGGCGCGTCGCCGTCCTCGCCCGCGGCCGGCTTCGCCGGCTGCGCGTCCGCCGGGAGCCCCATGGTGGACCGGTCGCCGAACGCGCCGGTGACGGCCCGCACCGCCTCGGTCAGCTCGCCCGGGATCACCCAGAAGGTGTTGTTGTCGCTCTTCGCGAGGTGGGGGAGGGTCTCCAGGTACTTGTAGGCGAGGATCTTCGGGTCGGCGTTGTTGCGGTGGACGGCCTGGAAGACCCGCTCGACCGCCTTCGCCTCGCCGTCCGCTCTGAGGATCATGGCCTGCTGCGTGCCCTGCGCCTCCAGGATGTCCTTCTGCTTGGTCCCTTCCGCCGTGAGGATCTTCGCCTGCCGCTCACCTTCCGCGTGCAGGATGGCCGCGCGCTTGTCCCGCTCGGCCCGCATCTGCTTCTCCATCGCCTCCTTGATCGTGTTCGGCGGGTCGATGGCCTTGATCTCGACGCGGTTGACGCGGATGCCCCACTTGCCGGT
>NZ_WWIA01000739.1 GCF_009870065.1 Streptomyces sp. SID5785
GTCTGGTGGCAGAGCGCGGCGGCGTGCTTGCAGGGCTGGACCCGGTCGGGGCAGGTGCAGTCGGGGGTGAGGTCGTCGACGGCGGGCAGCAGGCCGCAGGTCGCGGCGAGGGCGTGCGGGACGTCCTTGTCGAGGAGCGAGGCCATGTGGTCGGGGCGCGCGGCGGCGCTCTGCACGAAGCGGTCCCAGGCCTCGTCCGGCAGGGTGCGCAGCACCAGTTCGGCCCGGTAGGGGCGGGGGCGCGAGCCGTGCACGTACGCGACGACGCGGCCGGGCGTGACGGTGATCGCGTCGACGTGGCCGCGGTCCGCGTACGCGCGCCCGCGGGCGAGCCGCGCGGGATCGAGGGCGGTGTCCTCCAGGGCGTCCACCCAGGCGTTCCCCCACCAGGTGAGGGCGAAGGCGGTGGCCGGCCGTGCGCGTGGGGGCAGCGGCGGGAAGGTGCGGCGGGTGTCGGTGTGCCGGGCCTGCGCCTGCTCGCCGGAGCGGGCGCGGCCGGGGACGTGCGCGGCGGGCCGGCGCGGCCGTGCGGGACTCATGACGTCTGCCTCCGCAGCGAGACGAGATCGCTCAGATCACGGTCGGACAGCTCGGTGAGGGCGGCCTCGCCGGAGCCGAGCACGGCGTCGGCCAGCGCCCGCTTGCCCGCGAGCAGTTCGGCGATGCGGTCCTCGACGGTGCCCTCGGTGATGAGGCGGTGGACCTGGACGGGCTGGGTCTGTCCGATGCGGTAGGCGCGGTCGGTGGCCTGCTCCTCGACGGCCGGGTTCCACCAGCGGTCGAAGTGCACGACGTGGCCCGCGCGTGTGAGGTTCAGCCCGGTGCCGGCCGCCTTCAACGACAGTAGGAACACCGGGACTTCGCCCGCCTGGAACCGGTCGACCATCCGCTCGCGCTCGCTGACGGGCGTGCCGCCGTGCAGCAGTTGGCTCGCGATGCCCCGGGTGGTCAGGTGGGTGGCGAGGAGCTTCGCCATCGAGACGTACTGGGTGAAGACGAGCACGGAGCCGCCCGAACCGTCCTCCGCAACGATCGTGTCCAAGAGCTCGTCGAGCAGCGCCAGCTTGCCGGACCGGCCCGCGAGCCGGGGGCGGCCGTCCTCGGCCTCCTTCAGGTACTGCGCCGGGTGGTTGCAGATCTGCTTGAGGGAGGTGAGCAGCTTCATGACGAGGCCGCGCCGGCCGATGCCCTCCGCGGCCTCGATCTGCGCCATGGACTCGCGGACCACGGCCTCGTAGAGAGAGGCCTGTTCGCGGGTGAGGGGCGCCGGGTGGTCGGACTCGGTCTTGGGCGGCAGCTCGGGCACGATGCCCGGGTCGGACTTCTTGCGGCGCAGGATGAACGGGCGGACCAGGCGCGAGAGCCGCTCGATCGCCTCCGGGTCGGTGCCGCCGCGGCCCTGGAGCGGGACCTCGCCCTCGACGACGCGCGCGTGCCGGGCGCGGAACGCCTTGAGCGGGCCGAGCAGCCCGGGGGTCGTCCAGTCGAGCAGGGCCCACAGCTCGGAGAGGTTGTTCTCCACGGGGGTGCCGGTGAGGGCCACGCGTGCGGGGGCGTCGATGGTGCGCAGGGCCTTGGCCGTCGCCGAGTGCGGGTTCTTCACGTGCTGGGCCTCGTCGGCGACGACCATGCCCCAGGTGTGCGCGGCGAGCTCGGCGGCGCGGGTGCGGACCGTGCCGTACGTGGTGAGGACGAAGCCCGCGTCGTCGAGGGTGCGGGCGCTGCTGTGGAAGCGGGTGACGGGGACGCCGGGGGCGAACTTCTCGATCTCGCGCTGCCAGTTGCCCAGCAGGGAGGCGGGGCAGACGACGAGGGTGGGGTGCGGGCGGGCGCGGCGCAGGTGGAGGGCGATGAGGGTGACGGTCTTGCCGAGGCCCATGTCGTCGGCGAGGCAGCCGCCGAGGCCGAGCGAGGTCATGAGGTCGAGCCAGGCGAGCCCGCGCAGCTGGTAGTCGCGCAGGGTGGCGGCGAGGCCGGGCGGCGGCTCGACCGTGTCGAGGCCGCGCGTGAGGCGGTCGCGCAGCTCGGCGAGGCGTCCGGTGGGGACGGCGGGGACGCGCTCGCCGTCGACCTCGGCCTCGCCGGTGAGCGCGACGGCCAGCGCGTCGACGGGCGACAACAGGCCGAGTTCGCGCTTGCGGGCCTTGCGCACGAGGTCGGGGTCGACGACGACCCACTGGTCGCGCAGCCGCACCACCGCGCGGTGCGACTCGGCGAGGCGGTCCATCTCGCGCTCGGTGAGCGGGTCGCCGTCGAGCGCCAGCTGCCAGTCGAACGCGAGCAGTTCGTCGCTGTCGAAGAAGGGCGTGCCGTCGGTCGCGGAGCCCGGCGCGGCATGGGCGCGGACGACGGCCGTCGCGGTGAGGGAGCGGGCGAGCTCGCGCGGCCAGTGGACGGCGACCCCGGCCCGGGCGAGGCGGGCCGCGCCGGGGCCGAGCAGGTCGATCAGCTCGGTCTCGGTGAAGGCGAGCACGTCCGGCACGTCCTGCTCCAGGAGGCGGCCGAGCGGCGGCCAGGCGGCGACGGCGCGGCGCACGGCCAGCACGGCGTCGATCCGGGCCCGGGGGCCGAAGTGCTCGTCGGCGCCGCCGGCCCACAGGGCCGCCGCGTCCACGACGCGCGTGGGGTCGGCGAGGCTGTGCACCTGGACGACGGCGGCCCCGGCCCGCCGCTCGCCCGGCTCCTGCGCGCCGGCGTCCTCCTCGGCGGCGTCGAACAGGGCGTGCTGGGCGAGGTCGAGCCGCAGCGACACCTTGACGCCCGCGTCGAGACCGGCCGCCGCCTCGACGGCCCAGGGCCGGGCGTGCGGCAGGTGCTGCGGCGCGAGCGCGGCGAAGGGGGCACCGGCCGCGTGCGCCGCGGCCGGGGTGCGCGGCAGGGAGTCGGCGACCGCGTCGAGGAACGCGCGCACCAGGGCCTCCGGGTCGGCCAGCCGCACCGGGCGCCGGCCGGGCAGGGGCGTCGCGTACCCCTCCGGGGGCAGGGCGGCGGCGATCCCTCTGATCTGGGCGATGTCGTCCTCGTCGAGCGGGCCCGCGCGCCACGCGTCGTGGTCGGACGCGGTGAGGCCGGGCAGCAGCCGGCCGCGGGCGACCAGGTGCAGGGCGTGCGCGGCGGCGGCGCCCCAGGCGGCCGTGGCGGGGTGCGCGGCGTGGCCGCGGCGGGCTGCCAGCAGGAGCGGGAGCGCGGCGGTGACGGGGAGCACGAGCGCGGGGACCGTGCGGGAACGGACGCCGGTGCCGTGCGGCCGCACCACGGTGATCTCCTCGCCCGCGCCGGGCGGTGCGCTGCCGTCCGGCGCCCACAGGGCGATGCGGCCCTCGCGCGGCAGGGGCGCGGGCAGGAAGAGGGCGGCCACGTCCGGTGCGACCGCAGGGGTCCGCGGCATCGTCACTCCACCCCACCTCTTCCCTTCTGCTCTGCGCTGCCCTGTCCTTCTGCGCAACGTGCACGACCTGTACGACCTTACGGGCCGGGTACGACAGTCCCGGCCGGTGCCGCCCGTGCTGCCCGTGACGCGCTCCCCGGTCCGCGGACGGTCCGGGTTCCGGGAGACAATGGCCGCGGACCTGCACGAGACCTCATGAACAGGCGTGAACCTTGGGTGATCTGCTCCTCGTCCGGCACGGCGAGACCGAGTGGGCGCTGGACGGCCGGCACACCAGCTGGACGGACATCCCGCTCACCGAGAACGGCAGGGAGCAGGCGCGCCGTGTCGCGCCGCTCGTGGGCAGCTATCACGTGGGCGCGGTGTTCACGAGCCCGATGCGGCGCGCCCGCGACACGGCGGAGCTCGCGGGACTCCACACGGCCGTGGTCGACCCGGACCTGTGCGAATGGGACTACGGCGGCTACGAGGGCGTGACGACGCTGGAGATCCACCGCACCCGTCCCGACTGGTTCCTGTTCGACGACGGTGTGGCACCGGGCCCGCCCGAGCACCCGGGCGAGACAC
>NZ_WWIA01000740.1 GCF_009870065.1 Streptomyces sp. SID5785
GGCGCGGGGAACTGCGCGACCAGCCCCCACCAACGCGCACCCGGCAACGAAACCCGCCGCCCGCCGCCCAAGGCCTACGCCCCGTAGAACCGCTCCTCCACCACCGCCCGCGCCCGCCGCGTGATCCGCCGGTAGTCGTCCAGCATGTCCCCGACGTGCCCGGGGTCGTACCCCAGGTACCGCCCCACCGCCCCGAGCTCCCGCCCGTCGGACGGAAACGTGTCCCCGGCCCGCCCCCGCACCAGCATCACCGCATTGCGCACCCGCGCGGCCAGGACCCAGGCCTCGTCGAGGACGGCCGCGTCCTCCGCCGGGATCAGCCCCGCCGCGCAGGCCGCCGCGAGGGCCTCCCGGGTGCGGGTCGTACGCAGCCCGGGCTCCTCCCAGCCGTGCTGGAGCTGCATCAGCTGCACGGTCCACTCGACGTCCGACAGCCCGCCGCGGCCCAGCTTGGTGTGCAGCGTGGGGTCGGCGCCGCGCGGCAGCCGTTCGGACTCCATCCGGGCCTTGAGCCGGCGGATCTCGCGGACGGCGTCGTCGCCGAGCCCCTCGGCCGGGTAGCGCAGAGGGTCGACGAGGTCGATGAAGGCGCGGCCCAGATCGCCGTCCCCCGCGACCGGCTCGGCCCGCAGCAGCGCCTGCGCCTCCCAGACCAGGGACCAGCGCCGGTAGTACGCCTCGTACGACTTCAGGGTGCGCACGAGCGGGCCCGACTTGCCCTCGGGGCGCAGGTCCGCGTCGATGAGCAGCGGCGGGTCGGCGCTGGGCAGGGCGAGCAGCCGGCGCATCTCGGCGACGACCTTGTTGGCCGCCTGGGCCGCCTCGTGGTCACTGACCCCCTCGCGCGGCTCGTGCACGAACAGCACGTCGGCGTCGGAGCCGTAACCCAGCTCGTGTCCGCCGAAGCGGCCCATGGCGATGACGGCGAAGCGGGTGGGCAGCGTGTCGCCCCAGCCGGCCCGGACGACGGCGCGCAGCGTGCCCGCGAGGGTCGCCGCGGTGAGGTCGGTGACGGCGGTGCCGACCCGGTCCACGAGCGCGCCCTGGTCGGCGACGACCGGCTGGTCCTCCGTGCCGTACGAGGCGATGAGGTCGGCGGCGGTCGTGCGGAACAGCTCACGGCGGCGCACCCCGCGCGCGGCGGCGACCGCCTGCTCGGCGCCGTCCGCCCGGCCGACCGCGGCGAGCACCTCCTGCTCGAGCGGGGCGTGGGCGCGCTGGTCGAGGCCCTTGGGGTCGCCGAGCAGGGCGACCGCCTCCGGGGCCCGCATGAGCAGGTCGGGGGCGAGCCGGCCGGCGGACAGGACGCGCGCCAGGTTCTCCGCGGCGGCCCCCTCGTCGCGCAGCAGCCGCAGGTACCAGGGCGTCTTGCCGAGCGCGTCGGAGACCTTGCGGAACCCGAGCAGGCCCGCGTCCGGGTCGGCGGAGTCGGCGAACCAGCCGAGCAGCACGGGCAGCAGGGTGCGCTGGATGGCGGCCTTGCGGGAGACGCCGGAGGCGAGCGCCTCCAGATGGCGCAGGGCGGCGCTCGGGTCCGCGTAGCCGAGCGCGACGAGCCGCTCGCGGGCCGCCTCGGGGCTCAACCGGGTCTCGCCGGGCGCCAGTTGGGCGACGGCGTCGAGCAGCGGCCGGTAGAACAGCTTCTCGTGCAGACGGCGCACGGAGGAGGTGTGCCGCTTCCAGGCGCGGTTGAGCTCGGTGATCGGCTCGCCGCGCATGCCCATGGAGCGGCCGATGCGGCGCAGGTCGGCGTCGTCCTCGGGGACGAGGTGGGTGCGGCGCAGCCGGTAGAGCTGGATGCGGTGCTCGAGGGTGCGCAGGAAGCGGTAGGCGTCGTCGAGCTGGACGGCGTCGACCCGGCCGATGTAGCCGCCGTCGGCGAGGGCGGCGAGCGCGTCCAGGGTGGTGCCGCTGCGCAGCGAGGCGTCGGAGCGGCCGTGCACCAGCTGGAGCAGCTGGACGGCGAACTCGACGTCGCGCAGACCGCCGGGGCCGAGCTTCAGCTCGCGGTCCACCTCACCGGCCGGGATGTTGGCGACGACCCGGCGGCGCATCTTCTGCACGTCGACGACGAAGTTGTCCCGCTCGGCGACCTGCCACACGAGCGGCGAGACGGCGGCGACGTACGCGGCGCCGAGCTCGGGGTCGCCGGCGACCGCGCGGGCCTTGAGGAGGGCCTGGAACTCCCAGGTCTTGGCCCAGCGTTCGTAGTACGCGAGGTGCGAGGCGAGGGTGCGCACCAGCGGGCCGTTGCGCCCCTCCGGGCGGAGGTTGGCGTCGACGGGCCAGATGGCGCCCTCGACGGTGGTCTCGGAGCAGATCCGCATCATGTGCGAGGCGAGCCGGGTCGCGGCCGGCAGGGCCTTGCCCTCGTCGGCGCCGTCGACGGCCTCGGCGACGAAGATGACGTCGACGTCGGACACGTAGTTGAGTTCGTGGCCGCCGCACTTGCCCATCGCGATGACGGCGAGCCGGCACAGCGCGGCGTCGCCGGGCGCGGCGGTGCGGGCCTGGGCGAGGGCCGCGCGCAGGGTCGCCGTCGCGAGGTCGGCGAGCTCGGCGGCGGTCTGCGCGATGTCGGTGGTGCCGCACACGTCGCGGGCGGCGATCGACAGCAGGCAGCGGCGGTAGGCGACGCGCAGCGACACCGGGTCGTCGGCCTCGGCGAGCCCGCGCTCGAACTCCTCGATGCCCGGGTGCAGATCGCGCGGCTCGTACGTGACGAGGGCCTGCCAGTCGCCGGGGTGCCGGGCCAGGTGGTCGGCGAGTGCCTCGGAGGCGCCGAGGACGCCGAAGAGTCGGTCGCGCAGCGGCTTCGCGGTGACGAGCGTGTCGAGGAGCTCGCGGCGGCCCGTCTCCCCGGACTCCCGCTCCTGCGCCTCGGCGAGCCGGACGAGGCCGAGCAGGGCCAGGTCGGGGTCGGCGGTGGCGCCCAGCGCGTCCAGCAGCAGCGGGTCGGACCGCACGGCGGACAGCGCGTCGGCGTCGAGCAGCCGCTCCGCGGTGGACGGGTCGGTGAATCCGTGCCGCAGCAGCCGGGTGAACGTACTGCTCCTGCGCCCGCCCGTCTCCAGCCCCCGCCCTTGCGAGGAGCGCTCCGCGCCCCCCTCCGTCCGCGGCACCGACATCCCGGCCTCCTGTCCGATCACACGCCCGGTGCCGAGCCTACTGCGCACCGGGGGTCACCGATGAGTCGTGCGCGCGTGCGGAGTCGGTCCCGGGACGGGAGGATGCAGACACCGCACCCCCGCCGTGTCCGCACGCCCGAAAGGATCAGGTCATGGAGTGGACCCTCGAAGTGGTCGTCGTCCCCGTCTCCGACGTGGACCGCGCCAAGGAGTTCTACGCGGAGAAGGTGGGGTTCACGCTGGACCTCGACACCGAGGTCGCCCCCGGCATCCGGATCGTGCAGCTGACGCCGCCCGGCTCGCGCTGCTCCATCAGCCTGGCGGAGGGGCTGCCGGGCGCCCCGGACCAGCAGGCGATGACCCCGGGCTCGCTCAACGGGCTGCAGGTGTGCGTCACGGACATCGCGGCGGCCCGCGAGGAGTTGGTGGCGCGCGGCGTGGCCGTGTCCCTCGTGCAGCACGCGGGCCCGCAGGGCTGGGAGGACGGCCCGGGCGGCGAGTGGAACTCGTTCATGTTCTTCCGGGACCCGGACGGCAACGGCTGGACGGTCCAGGAGGCACCGTCACCGCTCGCGGAGCGCTGAGCGGGCCCGCGTCTTCCTCTGACGCGGGCGCCGTCCGCGCCTACGGTGACCGTATGGACATGACCCTCGAAGTGATCCCGCTGCCCGTCTCGGACCTCGACCGGGCCAAGAGCTTCTACGTCGACAAGGTCGGCTTCCGCTGCGACGTCGACACGGAGCTGATGCCCGGCTCCCGGCTCGTCCAGCTGACGCCGCCCGGCTCGGGCTGCTCGATCGTCCTGTCCGAGGGCGTCCCGATCCCGACGGGCACCCCGACGCCGGGCACCTACCACGGCCTCCAGCTGGTCGTGACGGACATCAAGGCCGCGCGCGAGGAACTGACGGCGCGCGGCCTCGAGGTCTCGGAGCCCGTGCAGTTCGGGCCGTCGGACGGCGGCACGTTCATGCACTTCACGGACCCCGACGGGAACGGCTGGGCGATCCAGGAGTTCCGCCGCCGGGAGACCGTGCCACTGCGCGACGCCCTCTCCTAGGCCCGCCCCCGGGCCGCGCCTAGCCCTCGGCGCGGCCTGTGTCCCGGCCGCGGCCCGTGTCCCGGCGCGGCCTACAGCACCGGCAGGTTCTTCCGCAGCTCGAACGCGGTGACCTCCGAGCGGTACTCCTCCCACTCCTGCTTCTTGTTGCGCAGGAA
>NZ_WWIA01000741.1 GCF_009870065.1 Streptomyces sp. SID5785
CACGGCTCCCCGCCGTAGGGGCCAAGCATCATCGCCGGGTGCCGCGCCCGTCGTGGCTGGGCGCGCAGCTCCCGCGCCCCTGGCGGGGCTGTCGTTACGGGCGGCGGGCCGAGGTCACGCGGTAGACGTCGTAGACGCCCTCCACCCCGCGTACGGCCTTGAGGACGTGGCCCAGGTGTTTCGGGTCGCCCATCTCGAACGTGAAGCGGGACGTCGCGACCCGGTCGCGGGACGTCTGGACGGCCGCCGACAGGATGTTGACGTGCTGGTCGGACAGGACCCGGGTCACGTCGGACAGGAGCCGCGAGCGGTCCAGCGCCTCGACCTGGATGGCGACCAGGAAGACGGAGGACTGGGTGGGCGCCCACTCGACCTCGAGGATGCGCTCGGGTTCACGGGACAGCGAGTCCACGTTGACGCAGTCGCTGCGGTGGACCGAGACCCCGCTGCCGCGCGTGACGAAGCCGATGATGGGGTCGCCGGGGACCGGGGTGCAGCAGCGGGCCAGCTTGACCCAGACGTCGTCGACGCCCTTGACCACGACACCGGGGTCCGCGTTGGACCGGCGCTTGGAGCGGCCCCGCGACGGCGGCGCACTCTCGGCGATGTCCTCGTTGGCCGCCTCCTCGCCGCCCATGGCCTGGACGAGCTTCTGCACGACGGACTGCGCCGTGACGTGCCCTTCGCCGATCGCGGCGTAGAGCGAGGAGATGTCCGGGTAGCGCATCTCGTGCGCGAGGGTCACCAGGGAGTCGCCCGTGAGGATGCGCTGGATCGGCAGGTTCTGCTTGCGCATGGCCCGGACGATGGCGTCCTTGCCCTGCTCGATCGCCTCGTCGCGCCGCTCCTTGGAGAACCAGGCCCGGATCTTGTTGCGGGCGCGCGGCGACTTGACGAAGCCGAGCCAGTCGCGGGACGGGCCCGCGCCCTCGGCCTTGGAGGTGAAGACCTCCACCAGGTCGCCGTTGTCCAGGGTGGATTCAAGGGGCACCAGGCGTCCGTTGACGCGTGCTCCTATGGTCCGGTGGCCGACCTCGGTGTGGACCGCGTACGAGAAGTCGACCGGGGTCGCTCCCGCGGGCAGCGCTATGACGTCGCCCTTCGGCGTGAACACGAAGACCTCGTTGCGCGAGAGGTCGAAGCGCAGGGACTCCAGGAACTCGCCCGGGTCCTCCGTCTCCTTCTGCCAGTCGAGCAACTGGCGCAGCCACGCCATGTCGTTGAGGTGGTCGTCCTTGCCGGTCGACTTGGGCGCGTCGCTGCGCACCTTGGAGGCACCGGCGACGGCCTCCTGCTTGTACTTCCAGTGCGCGGCGATGCCGTACTCGGCGCGGCGGTGCATGTCGAACGTACGGATCTGGAGCTCGACGGGCTTGCCGTTGGGCCCGATCACCGTCGTGTGCAGCGACTGGTACATGTTGAACTTGGGCATCGCGATGTAGTCCTTGAACCGGCCGGGGACCGGGTTCCATCGCGCGTGCACGGTGCCGAGCGCCGCGTAGCAGTCCCGCACCGTGTCGACGAGGACGCGGATGCCCACCAGGTCGTAGATCTCCGCGAAGTCGCGGCCGCGGACGATCATCTTCTGGTAGACGCTGTAGTAGTGCTTCGGGCGGCCGGTGACGGTCGCCTTGATGCGGGCGGCGCGCAGGTCGGACTGGACCTCGTCGGTCACTATGGCCAGGTACTCGTCGCGCTTGGGCGCGCGCTCGGCCACGAGCCGCACGATCTCGTCGTACATCTTGGGGTAGAGGATCGCGAAGGCGAGGTCCTCCAGCTCCCACTTGATGGTGTTCATGCCCAGGCGGTGGGCGAGCGGCGCGTAGATCTCGAGGGTCTCGCGCGCCTTCTTCTCCTGCTTCTCGCGCTTGAGATAGCGCATCGTGCGCATGTTGTGCAGGCGGTCGGCGAGCTTGATGACCAGGACGCGCGGGTCCTTGGCCATGGCGACGACCATCTTGCGGACGGTCTCGGCCTGCGCAGCCTCGCCGAACTTCACCTTGTCCAGCTTGGTGACGCCGTCGACGAGCAGCGCGACCTGGTCGCCGAAGTCCCTCTTGAGGGTGTCCAGGCCGTACTCGGTGTCCTCGACGGTGTCGTGCAGCAGTCCCGCCATCAGCGTCGCCGGGTCCATGCCGAGCTCGGCGAGGATCGTCGTGACGGCGAGCGGGTGCGTGATGTAGGGGTCGCCGCTCTTGCGCTTCTGGCCGCGGTGCCAGCGCTCGGCGACCTGGTAGGCGCGCTCGATCTGGCGGAGCGTGGACGTCTCGATCTTGGGGTCGTTGCTGCGCACTATCCGCAGCAGGGGCTCCAGGACCGGGTTGTACGGGTTGGAGCGCTGCACGCCGAGACGGGCGAGGCGGGCGCGGACCCGGTTGGAGGAGCCGGAGCGGGCCGGCGGGTTCGCCGTGGGGCGGACCGCGGGCGTGGCCGCGG
>NZ_WWIA01000742.1 GCF_009870065.1 Streptomyces sp. SID5785
GAGGCCCACGACCAGCGCCTCACAGGCCCCGGAGACGACATCGGCGGCACACACCTCGCCGACGCTCCAGAGAGCGGCAAGGTCCTGGAGGGCGAGTGCTGCGGCTCGGGTCGACGTCATCGGTTCATTCTCCCCGAACGACTCGGGAGACCACCTCGATCCGGTGCTCCCCTCCCTCGTTCCGTGGCCGATCGGTCCTCGCGGTACGGTGCACCCCATGTCACGACCGGTCGAAACCCGCCCGGCGTCGTCCCCTGTCACCGCGGACGACGTCGACCTTGCCGTACAACTCGCGGTCGACGCGCTGCGCGAGGTACCCGCCACCGCATGGGACGGCGCGGCCGGTTCGCTGGCGTGGGACTGCTGGGAGACCGTCGAGCACCTTGCCAACGACCTGCTCTACTACGCCGTGCAGTTGGGCCCCAAGAGCCCGCCGCTGGACACACATGTGCCCATCGCCTTGCAGAAGAAGCGGGCGGACGCCCCCACGGTCTTCGTCTACGCCGACCGCGCCGCCGGTCCGGCCGGTCTGGTGCAGGTCCTGGAGGCCTGCGGCGCGCTGCTCGTCGCCATGGTGCGCACGACACCGCCTCACGTCCGCGCGCACCATGCGGCCGGAGTGTCCGACCCCGAGGGGTTCGCGGCGCTCGGCCTGCAGGAGATGCTCGTGCACATGCACGACGTCGCGCAGGGCCTCGGGTTTGCCTGGGAACCTCCGTCCTCGCTCTGCTCACGGCTGCTCGCCCGCCTGTTCCCGGACGCCCCGGCCGGCGCCGAGCCTTGGCCCACCCTGCTGTGGGCCACCGGGCGCGGTGAGTTGCCGGGCCGCCCGCGCCTCACCTCGTGGCGTTCGGACAGCTCTGTCCGGTCATAGGTACAGGTACAGAAGCGCGCAGGCCGCCCACCCGAACTCGCCTCCATGCGCCCGGTGTTCGGCCGGGGCCGGCAACCGCGCCCGCTCCGCACGCCACTACCAGGGCGGCCCTGGCCAAGGGGCGAGGCGAGTCTTACGAACCACTGGGCCCGAACATCGCCCGAACCGGTGCCGGAACAGCATGCTGTACTGACAGGCATGCCGTTGCTGATGCTGGATCTCGACAACACCTTGGTCGACCGCGACGCGGCGTTCCACGCGGCCGTCGCGGAGTTCCTGGCCGGGCACGGGCTGCCGCCGACCGACCTGTCGTGGGTCGCGGCACTGGACGCCGGTGGGTACGCCCGGCGCGAGGAGGTCGCGGCGGGGATGACACAGCGCTACGGGCGGTCCATCCCGATCTCCGCCATCCGTACCCTGCTGGACACCGGCGCCGCCGACCGGGTCGAGCTGGCGGACTCCACGCGCACGGCCCTTGAGGCAGCGCGGGCCGACGGCTGGAGCTGTGTCATCGTCACGAACGGCAGGACCGCGCAGCAGGAAGCGAAGATCCGCCGGACCGGTCTCGACCGGCTCGTCCGGACGTGGGTGATCTCGGAAGCGGTGGGCCACAAGAAGCCCGCACCCGAGATCTTCCGGGCGGCAGCGAGCACCGTGGGGCTCCCCCTCCGCGGATCGTGGGTGATCGGCGACTCCCCGCACGCCGACATCGGCGGCGCCGACGCGCTGGGCCTCCGCAGTGTCTGGGTGTCCGCAGACCGCCCCTGGACAGAGGCTGCCTACCGCCCCACCCACATCGCTGCCAATGTCGACTCCGCGCTCGCCTGCGTCATCGGCACGCCGCCGAGGTAGGGGCCCGCCCGACTCATCGGCCGGGGCCGCTAATGGGTCTCCTTGTGCACGGCCTCGATGTTGTTGCCGTCCGGGTCGCTGACGAACGCGCAGTAGGCGCGGTACTCGGTCCATACCCGCGGCCCGTGCCGGGAGACGCCTCCGGCTGCCACCGCAGCCGCGTGGAAGGCGTCCACCGCCTCTCGGTCGGCCGCCGTGAACGCGATATGCACCCCCGTGGTGACGGTGCCCTCAGCGGCGCGCTCCAGGGACAGCGACGGCGTGTCCCGGCCCGGAGTCCAGTACTCGCTCACGCCGTCGGCACGGTAGCCGGCCCCGATCCCGAGGGCGCCCAGTGCCGACGTGTAGAAGCGCTCGCTGGCCTCGAAGTCCGAGGCGAACACCGCGAGGTGATGAACGAAGGGTGTCGGTGTCTCCATGCCGGTCGAGCCTACGGACCCGAGCGCCGCGCCGGGTCGCTCACCCGCGCGCTACGCGTCCTGTCGTGAGCCGGTCGCCCTGCCCGTGACGAAGGGATCCGCTCCGGTCAGCTCGGCGCTGGCCGTCCAGAGAGCCTCGGCGCTCGCCTCGTCCGTCATGTGGGCGTGCGGGTGTTCCAGGTGGGGTCTGCCGCTGAGGCCGAACCGGCTGGGGCCCCACAGCTGACCACCCCGCACGTCCGGGTCCAGAACGGCGCGGACGGCAGGCCAGGCACCGGCGTCCTTGCCCTGGACGAGCAGCTTCGCCGGCCGGGCCAGCAGGTGCCGGTGGCCGGAGTGCCGGTGGACTCCTGGGCGCGGCGGGGTGAGCGCGTCGAGGGCGCCGCCGGGGTGGGCGATCACGCTCATGCAGGTGTCGCCGGCGGCGCGGAGCCGCCGGTCGAGTGCGAACGCGAACATCATCTGTGCCAGCTTCGAGCGGCCGTAGGTGCGCTTCGGGTCGTACTCGTGCACCGAGTGGAGGTCCTCGAGGTCGAGGCGTTCGGAGCGGGCGGCGAAGCTGCCCATGGTGACGATCCGGGCGGCCGGAGCCGCTTGCAGCAGGGGTGCCAGCCGATGCACAAGGGCGAAGTGGCCGAGGTGGTTGGTGGCGAGCATCAGTTCGTGGCCGCGGTCGTTCGTCGCGCGCTGCGGGCCGTCCAGTGCGATGCCCGCGTTGAGGACGACGGCGTCCAGTGCGTCGGTGTCCATCCGGCCGACCGACGCCTCCAGGGAGTCGAGGTCGGCCAGGTCGAGCGGAACGTACTGCACCTGGGCGCCGGGAATCCGGGCGGTGATGGCCTGCACCGCGGCGGACGCCTTGGCCGGGCTGCGGCTGCCGATGACGACCGTCGCGCCCGCGGCGGCCAGCTGTTCGGCGACGAAGTAGCCGATGCCGGCGTTGCCTCCGGTCACGAGGACGGTGGTGCCGTCGGTGCGCGGGGGCTGATGGACGTTCCAGGCGGCCACGGCGGGCTCCTTCCGGGGTGTGGCGGGCGAGGCCCGTGGTCGGGTGCGGCGCGGTCAGAGCCCGGGCCACGCCAGGCTGAGGCGACGGAACGCCTCGTCGAGGA
>NZ_WWIA01000743.1 GCF_009870065.1 Streptomyces sp. SID5785
GGCTGGTCGCGCAGTTCCCCGCGCCCCTGAAGTGCAGGCGCTGCGCGCCGCACTTCAGGGCGCGACCCCACCGGGGACAGGCCGCTCCTCGGCAGTCAGGGCAACGGCGGTACGGGCCCGGCCAGTTGTGAGCGCAGCCACGCCTCGACCTCGCCGACATGCGCCGCGGCAGCGGCCCGCGCCGCCTCCGGGTCGTGCGCGACCAGCGCCCGGTGGATGCGGGCGTGCTCACGCCGGGTCCGTTCGAACGCGCCCTCCTCCTGGTACCCCCGCCACACCCGCGCCCGGAACGTCCGGGAGGACAGCCCCTCCAGGATCGCCGCCATCGTCTCGTTGCCCGCCGCGGCCACGATCGCCCGGTGGAACGCGAGGTCGTGGGAGAGGATCTCCTCCGGGTCGTCGGTCGCGTCCATCGCCGCCAGATGCTCCTCGACCTCGGCGAGCTGCGCCCTGCTGATCCGGGCCGCCGCGAGCGCCGTCGCCGTCGACTCCAGGATGCGGCGCACCTCGAGCAGCTCCACGAGCTGCGGACCGCGGGACAGATCGGCGACGACCCCGAAGGTCTCGAGGAGGTCGCCGGCCTCCAGCTGTGTGACGTAGATGCCGGAACCGTGCCGGGCCTCGAGGACGCCGAGCACGGTCAGCGCCCGGATCGCCTCCCGCATCGACGAGCGGGAGATGCCCAGCTGGGCCGCCAGCTCGCGCTCGGTGGGCAGCCGCTGTCCGGGCTCCAGGCCACCGCTGCCGATCATCGCCTTGAGCTGCTCGATCGCGCGCTCCGTGACGGTGCCCTTCTGGGGGGCGGTCTGCTCCACGATGACGTCCTCCCGCTGCCGGATGCGGCGCAGTCTAACCAGCCGGGTGGTCCGACCACCAGCAGGGTGGTCGGACCTCTCCGAGGTCTCAGAGGCGTAAAAGCCCAGAAAAGTTGGTCCCACGGGGTGTTGGCCCCCTGAAGTGGTCTGATAAATATCTCGGCGCGGCCGGTACCCGAACGGTCAGGGCCCGGTCGCACCCGTTGACTTCCCGCAGCCGAGGAGCGGTCCGATGACTGGCACCACGAAGGGCACGAACGGCACGAGGACCGCGCGAGTCTCGCGCGGCAGGACGCTGCGCGCGGCGGCCCTGCTGGGGTGCGCGGCCCTCGCCCTCACCGCGTGCGGCAGCACCAAGGACGACGCCGCGGGCGCCGCGGGCGGCGGGGGAGGCGACGGCAAGGGCAAGGTCGGCGTCATCCTGCCCCTGCTGACCTCGCCGTTCTGGCAGTCCTACAACGACTACGTGCCGAAGATGGCCACGTCGGAGGGCGTCGACGCGCTGAAGACCGTCAACTCCAACAGCGACCCCTCGCAGCAGATCACCGACATCAACAACCAGCTC
The DNA here is from genome assembly GCF_009870065.1 of Streptomyces sp. SID5785. Classification (GTDB taxonomy): domain Bacteria; phylum Actinomycetota; class Actinomycetes; order Streptomycetales; family Streptomycetaceae; genus Streptomyces. The sequence continues at coordinate 1,381 of NZ_WWIA01000743.1, forward strand.
AACCAGGGGGTGAAGGGTCTCGTCGTCGCCCCGCTGGACAGCGCGGCCATCGCCGCGGGGCTCGACCAGGCCGAGCGCAAGGGCGTGCCCGTCGTCGCCGTCGACGTCGCCCCCGAGAAGGGCAAGGTCGCCATGGTCGTGCGGGCGAACAACGTCGCGTACGGCGAGAAGGCGTGTGCCTACCTCGGCGGCCAGGTCACCTCGGGCAAGGTCGTGCAGATCATGGGCGACCTCGCCTCGGTCAACGGCCGCGAGCGCTCCAAGGCCTTCCGCGACTGCGTGGCGAAGAAGTACCCGAAGCTCAAGGTCCTGGAGATCCCGGCGAAGTGGGAGTCTGACACCGCGGCCTCCAAGCTCGACACCCTCCTCAACGCGAACCCCGACATCAAGGGCATCTACCTGCAGGCGGGCGGCGTCTACCTCGCCCCCACGCTCCAGACCCTCAAGTCCAAGGGCATGCTGAAGAAGGCCGGCGAGAAGGGCCACATCGCGATCGTCTCCAACGACGGCATCCCGCAGGAGTTCGACGCGATCCGCAAGGGCCAGATCGACGCCACCGTCTCCCAGCCCGCCGACGCCTACGCCAAGTACGGCATGTACTACATCAAGGCGGCGATGCAGGGGAAGACGTTCGAGCCGGGCCCGACCGACCACGACTCGGAGATCGTCAAGCTGCCCAGCGGGATCCTCGAGGACCAGCTGCCCGCGCCGCTCGTCACGAAGGACAACGTGGACGACCCCAAGCTCTGGGGAAACACGGTCAAGTGAGCGCCCCCGTGAGCACCCCCCTCGTCGAGGCCCGCGGCATCGCCAAACGCTACGGGCCCACGGTCGCTCTCGCCGACGGACGCCTCACCGTCCACGCCGGCGAGTCCCACGCCCTCGTCGGCCGCAACGGCGCGGGAAAGTCCACTCTCGTCACCGTCCTGACGGGACTTCAGGAACCGGACGCCGGCACGCTCGCCTTCGACGGTGAACCCGCACCGCCGCTCGGCGACCGCGAGGCCTGGCGCGCCAAGGTGGCCTGCGTCTACCAGAAGCCCACCGTGGTCCCCGAACTCACCGTCGCCGAGAACCTGTTCCTCAATCGGCAGCCCGACGCCCGCCGCGGCTTCT
>NZ_WWIA01000744.1 GCF_009870065.1 Streptomyces sp. SID5785
GGGACCGGGCACGGTCGGCGAGGTCGTCGCCGGGGCGCAGAGTGAAGCGGAGGTGGTAGTGCGCCCGTCGCGCGGCCGCAGGTGCGGCAGCGTCCGGTGGTGACGTCATCGGCATCCCCCGTAGTTAGTTCGGCTAGGATCCGAAATTAATCGCTGCTCGTCAACAGGGCGCGGGAGGTGAACTGTTGGGGTGCTCCGCACGCTCGGGCGTTCCCCGGGCCCGCCGCGGCCGCGTAACGTGACGGTTCCTCGCACCACCTCTGACCACCACGGCGGACATGACCAAGGAGCAGGCACGGTGAAGGCAGACCTACGGGAAGCAGGCGTACGGGGCATGGGCGGCGGAGGACCGCAGCGGGCGAGCGACCGCGCGTCCCTGCGCCGCACCAATCTCGGCCTGGTGCTGCGCCTGCTGCACGACGCCGGACCGCGCCCACGCATCCAGATCGCGGCCGACACGGGCCTGCCGAAGGCCACGGTCACGCATCTCGTCGCCGAGTTGATGGAGCGGGGGCTGGTGCGCGAGGGCGAGGCCGAGCGGCAGGGCTCGATCGGACGGCCCAGCCGGACCGTGGAGATCGACGGCCGCTCCCTGTGCGGTCTGGGCGTCGAGATCAACGTCGACTACCTGAGCCTGATCGCCCTCGACCTGCGCGGCGAGGTCGTCGCCGAACAGCACACGCCGTTCGACGTGCGCGGGTCCTGCGCCGGGACGGTACTCGACCGCATGGCCGGGACGATCCGGCACACGTGTGACACGTTGCGCGCGCGAGGGACGCGCCCGGCCGGTGTGACCGTCGCGGCCCCGGGGGTGATCGAGACCGGCAGCGGCGTGGTGTCGTACGCCCCGAACATCGGCTGGCGGGACGTCGCCGTCGTCACCGGCCTGCGCGACCGGCTCGGTGCCGGCGGGCCGGCGGTCCTGCTGGAGAACGACGCCAAGCTCGGCGCCGTCGCCGAGTACGCGGTGGCCGCCGCGGCCGACATCCACGACCTGATCTACGTCACCGGCGAGACGGGCGTCGGCGGCGGCATCATCTCCGACGGCCGGCTGCTGCGCGGCGCGGCCGGATTCGCGGGCGAGATCGGCCACATGCCCCTGGACCCCGGCGGGGAGACGTGTGTGTGCGGCCGGTCCGGCTGCTGGGAGACCATGGTGGGGCTCTCGGCCCTGCTGCGCGGCGCGGCCGCACCGGACGACCCCGTGCGCGACCCCACGGTCGACCTGGTGCAGCGCCTCGCCGAACTGCGCCGCCGCGCCGACGAGGGCGACCACGCCACCCTCGTCTCCCTGGAGCGGATCGCCGACGGCCTGGCGTTGGGCGCCGGACTGCTCGCCGACGTCCTCAACCCGCGGGCCGTCGTCCTGGGCGGCTACTTCGTGCACTTCGGCGACCACCTGATCGACCGGGTGCGCGCCGAGTTCGCCCGCCGCGTCATGGCGCCGGACGCGGGCGGCTGCGAGGTGATGCTCTCGACCCTGGGATTCAGCGCGGCGGCCCGCGGCGGTGCGCACCTGGCGCTGGACCGGGTGTTCCAGGACCCCGCCGGGGTGGCCGACGCGGCGCTGACCTGACGCCGGTCCGGGGCCGTCCGCGAGGGACGGACCGTGACGCCTCCCGGCGGTCCCGGGGGCCTGGGGATCCCCGCGGTCCCGGCGGTCCCGGGGATCAGCTCACGAGGAGTTCCACCGCCGCCGACAGCCGCTCACGGTAGAACTCCCGTGAGCCGGCCTGGTGCTTGAGGCCGACCGACGTGCTGATCAGCGTCTGTGCGACCGGTCGTGCCGCCTTCTGCCCCGGTTCGGCCGCGATCGCGGCCGTGATGAGTTCCTCGAAGCGCCGGGGCATGACCGCGGTGATGTCCCCGAGGAGGCGGGGGTTGTCCTCGACGACGGCCATGACGTCGTGCGCGAGCGGGCCGACGTAGCGGCCGGCCCAGTGGTCGAACGCCTCGACGAGGCGCTCGGACAGCGGGCGGTCGACGTCGGCCAGGACGTCGGTGACCGCGCCGATGTCCTGCTCGAGCGTCCGGGTGACGGCGGCGCGGAACAACGCCTCCTTCGAGGA
>NZ_WWIA01000745.1 GCF_009870065.1 Streptomyces sp. SID5785
TACGGCGGCGGCGACCCGTACGCCGACTACCGCACCTTCGGCGACGCCGACGCGTTCGCCGAGCTCGTCGACCTGGCCGACCGCCGGCTCGGAGCGGGCGTCATCGCCGCCAACGACGAGTTCTTCGCCATGCGCGAGAACCTCCTCGTGCGCGAGCGCGCCGTCTTCGACCCGGAGCACTTCGGGCACAAGGGCAAGGTCATGGACGGCTGGGAGACCCGGCGCCGCCGCGGCACCGCCGACGCGCCGTTCCCCGCGCCCGAGGAGCACGACTGGGCGATCGTCCGTCTCGGCGCGCCCGGTGTCATCCGCGGCATCATCGTCGACACCGCCCACTTCCGCGGCAACTACCCGCAGAAGGTGAGCATCCAGGCCACCTCCGTACCCGGCGCCCCCGGCCCCGACGAGCTGCTCGCCGACGACGTGAAGTGGGAGGAGATCGTCCCGAAGAGCCAGGTCAAGGGCCACGCGGCGAACGCCTTCACGGTCACCTCCGAGCGCCGCTGGACCCACATCCGGGTCTGCCAGCACCCCGACGGCGGCATCGCCCGGCTGCGCGTGCACGGCGAGGTCGTGCCCGACCCCGAGTGGCTCGACCTGCTCGGCACGTTCGACCTCGCGTCCGTGCTCAACGGCGGTACGTACGAGGACGCGTCCGACAAGTTCTACTCGTCGCCGACCCAGATCATCCTGCCCGGCACGTCGCAGAAGATGGACGACGGCTGGGAGAACCGGCGGCGCCGCGTGCACGGCACCAACGACTGGGTCCGCTTCAAGCTCGCCGCGCAGGGCGCCGTCCGCGCCGTCGAGATCGACACCGCGTACCTCAAGGGCAACTCGGCGGGCTGGATCGCGCTCAGCGGGCGCAACGGCGAGACCGGCGAGTGGTTCGAGATCATCCCGCGCACGAAGCTGCAGCCCGACACGCTGCACCGGTTCCCGCTCGCCGCGCAGGCCGTCGTGACGCACGTGCGGCTCGACGCGTTCCCCGACGGCGGCGTGGCCCGGATGCGCGTGCACGGCGTCCTCACGGAGGAAGGCCGCGCCGCGCTGCGCGACCGTTTCCGCCAGGCCTGATCCTCGGTGCGGCGGTGAGGGGCCGGGCGGCGTCGCGGGGGGCGCCTGCCCGGCCCTCACTGCTGCCCGGTGTCACCCGGCGGGTGCGAGAACCCCCACCGGTCCGGGGGCCGCGTACGAGCGATGCGGCCCCGGACCGGAGGCGGGGTCACACGTCGGCAGCCCGCGCGGCCAGCGCCCGCGCCACCCCGGCACGGGACTCGGACACGAGCCGCCGCAGCGCCGCGTTCGGCCCCGCCGCCTCCATCCACGCGTCCGTCGCGGCCAGCGTCTCCTCGGAGACCTGCAACGACGGGTACAGCCCGATCGCGATCTGCTGCGCCATCTCGTGGGAGCGCGACCCCCACACCTCGCCGAGCGCCGAGAAGTACCGCTCCGTGTACGGCGCGAGCAGCTCCCGCTGGTCGCTCTGCACGAAGCCCCCGATCACCGCCTCCTGCACCGCGTTCGGCAGCTGGTCCGACTCCACGACGGAGGCCCAGGCGGCCTCCTTCGCCTCCGGCGTCGGCCGTGCGGCCCGCGCCGTCGCCGCGTGCCGCTCACCCGCCGCCGTCCGGTCGCGCTCGTACTCGGCGGCGATCTCCGCCTCGTCGTAGCGGCCGACCGCAGCGAGCCGCTCCACGAACGCCCAGCGCAGCTCCGTGTCGACGGCCAGGCCCTCGATCGTCTGCGAGCCCTCGAGCAGCGCCTCCAGGAGGTCGAGCTGCTCCGGCGTGCGGGCCGTGGCGGCGAACGCGCGGGCCCAGGCCAGCTGGTGGTCGCCGCCGGCCTCGGAGGTGCGCAGGTGCGTGAGCGCCGCCTCCGTCCAGCGGGTGAGCAGCGCGTCCCGCCGGGCCGGGTCCGCGTACAGGTCGATCGCGAGCTTCACCTGGCGGTGCAGGGACTGCACGACGCCGATGTCGGACTCCTTGGCGATGCCGGACAGCACCAGGTCCAGGTAGGCGCTCGTGGAGAGTTCGGCGTCGCGCGTCATGTCCCAGGCGGAGGCCCAGCACAGGGCGCGCGGCAGCGAGGCCTCGAAGTCGCCGAGGTGCTCGACGACGAACGCCAGCGACGTCTCGTCGAGGCGGACCTTCGCGTACGACAGGTCGTCGTCGTTGAGCAGGATGACGGCCGGGCGGTGCTTGCCGACGAGCTCGGCGACCTCGGTCGACTCCGTCGCCGTCACGTCGAGCTCGAAGCGCTCCCCGCGCACCAGCTTGCCGCTCTCGTCGTCGAGGTCGTAGAAGCCGATCGCGATGCGGTGCGGCCGGAGCGTCGGCTCGCCCTTCGCGCCCTCGGGCAGCGCGGGCGCCTCCTGCCGCACGGCGAACGCCGTGATGACACCGTGCGCGTCGGTCTCGATCTCCGGACGCAGGACGTTGATCCCGGCCGTCTCCAGCCACGCCGTCGACCAGGCCTTCAGATCGCGCCCGCTGGTCTCCTCCAGCGCGCCGAGCAGGTCGCTCAGCCGCGTGTTCCCGAACGCGTGCCGCTTGAAGTAGGCCTGCACGCCCTGGAAGAACTCGTCCATGCCGACGTAGGCGACGAGCTGCTTGAGGACCGAGGCGCCCTTGGCGTACGTGATGCCGTCGAAGTTGACGAGGACGTCGTCGAGGTCACGGATGTCGGCCATGATCGGGTGCGTGGAGGGCAGCTGGTCCTGCCGGTAGGCCCACGTCTTCATCGAGTTGGCGAACGTCGTCCACGAGTGCGGCCACTGCGAGTTCGGCGCGTAGGCCTGGCACGCGGCCTCGGCGAACGTCGCGAACGACTCGTTCAGCCACAGGTCGTTCCACCACTCCATGGTGACCAGGTCGCCGAACCACATGTGCGCCAGCTCGTGCAGGATCGTGGCGGCGCGCACCTCGTACGCGGCGTCCGTCACCTTCGAGCGGAACACGTACTGGTCGCGGATCGTCACCGCGCCCGCGTTCTCCATCGCGCCCGCGTTGAACTCCGGCACGAACAGCTGGTCGTACTTGGCGAACGGGTACGCGTAGTCGAACTTCTCCTGGAACCAGTCGAAGCCCTGCCGGGTGACCTCGAAGATCGCGTCCGAGTCGAGGAACTCGGCGAGCGACGGCCGGCAGTACAGGCCGAGCGGCACGCTCTGCCCGGTCTCGGGGTTCTCGTACGAGGAGTGCACCGAGTGGTAGGGGCCGGCGATCAGCGCGGTGATGTACGTGGAGATGCGCGGGGTCGGCTCGAACACCCACAGGTCGTCCTTGGGCTCCGGCGTCGGCGCGTTCGAGATCACGGTCCAGCCCGCCGGGGCCTTCACGGTGAACTGGAACGTCGCCTTCAGGTCCGGCTGCTCGAACGACGCGAACACCCGCCGCGCGTCCGGCACCTCGAACTGCGTGTACAGATAGGCCTGCTGGTCCACCGGGTCGACGAAGCGGTGCAGCCCCTCGCCCGTGTTCGTGTACGCGCAGTCGGCGACGACCTTCAGCTCGTTCGGCCCCGACTCCAGGCGCTTGAGCGCGATCCGGGAGTCGCGGAACACGGCGGCCGCGTCGAGCGCGTGCCCGTTCAGCACCACCTCGTGCACCGCGTCCGCGATCAGGTCGATGAACGTCTCCGCGTGCGCCTCGGCGCTCTCGAAGCGCACGGTGGTCACCGACCGGAACGTGCCGCCCTCCTGGGCGCCCGAGAGGTCGAGATCGATCTCGTACGAGTCAACGGTGAGCAGCTTCGCCCGCTGCTGCGCCTCTTCACGGGTCAGGTTGGTACCGGGCACGCGGTCATCTCCTCTGAGGTTCTACTGGGTCCACGCTCGTGACGTATCGGGCCATCCTTCCACGGAGGGGTGCGGAACGTGGTGGGCAATGCGGTAGCAAGACTGGTAGCATCGAAGGTATGAAGATCAGTGTGAGCCTGCCGCAGGAGGATGTCGCCTTCGTCGACGAGTACGTCACCGGGCGAGCGGCGGACTCGCGGTCGGCCGTGATACAGACCGCCATCCAGTTGCTGCGGGAATCGGTCCTGGAGTCGGAGTACCTGGAGGCGTGGGACGAGTGGTACGAGAGCGAGGACGCGGCCCTGTGGGACCGTGCGGCGGGGGACGGGATCGCTGATGAGGCGCGGTGACATCTATCTGGTCGACCTCGAGCCGGTGATCGGGAGCGAGGCGAACAAGAAGCGGCCTGCGGTGCTCGTGACGAACGACGCCGCGAACCGGATGGCCGACCGTGCCGGGCGCGGAGTCCTCGCCGTCGTGCCCGTGACGTCCAACGTGACGCACGTCCGGTCGTTCCAGGTCCTGCTGTCCGCCGTGGAGTGCGGACTCCAGCGCGACTCCAAGGCCCAGTGCGAGCAGATCAGAGCGCTCGACCTCGCGCGGTTCGGCAAGAGGATCGGCGTCGTGCCCGCGCCGCTCATGAAGGACATCGACCGGGCGCTGCGGCAGCAGCTCGCGCTCTGAGGAACCTGGGGCCATCACGCGGAGGGGCGGCCACCGGACGAACCGGTGACCGCCCCTGACGACGGAGGACGTGCCCCTACTTCTTGGCGGACAGCTCCTGCGCCACCAGCTCCGCGATCTGCACCGCGTTCAGCGCGGCGCCCTTGCGGAGGTTGTCGTTGGAGATGAACAGCGCCAGACCGTTCTCGACCGTCTCGTCGCCCCGGATGCGGCCCACGAACGAGGCGTCCTGGCCGGCGGCCTGGAGCGGGGTCGGGATGTCGGACAGCTCGACGCCCTCGGCGGCGGCGAGCAGCTCGGTGGCGCGCTCGACGCTCAGCGGACGGGCGAAACGGGCGTTGACCTGGAGGGAGTGCCCGGAGAAGACGGGGACCCGGACGCACGTGCCGGACACCTTCAGCTCGGGGATCTCCAGGATCTTGCGGGACTCGTTGCGGAGCTTCTGCTCCTCGTCCGTCTCGTTCAGCCCGTCGTCCACGATCGAGCCGGCCAGCGGCAGCACGTTGAACGCGATGGGGCGCTTGTAGACGGCCGGCTCGGGGAAGTCCACCGCGCCGCCGTCGTGGGTGAGCCGGTCCGCGTCCGCGACGACCTTCTGCGACTGACCGTGCAGTTCGGCGACACCGGCCAGGCCCGAACCGGACACGGCCTGGTACGTCGCGACGACCAGCGCCTCCAGACCGGCCTCGTCGTGCAGGGGGCGCAGCACGGGCATCGCGGCCATGGTCGTGCAGTTCGGGTTCGCGATGATGCCCTTGGGGCGGTCGGCGATCGCGTGCGGGTTGACCTCCGACACGACCAGCGGAACCTCGGGGTCCTTGCGCCAGGCGGACGAGTTGTCGATCACGACCGGGCCCTGGGAGGCGACCTTCTCCGCGAGCGCCTTCGACGTGGCACCACCGGCGGAGAACAGCACGATGTCCAGGCCCGTGTAGTCGGCCGTCGACGCGTCCTCGACCGTCACACCGTCCAGGACCGACCCGGCGGAGCGCGCCGAGGCGAACAGGCGCAGCTCGTCGACCGGGAACTTCCGGTCGACGAGGATCTTGCGCATGACCGTGCCGACCTGACCGGTGGCTCCGACGATTCCGACCTTCACAGGGGGTTCCTCCGTACGTGCGTGCGGCCCAGCGGCCTGGCGGGTGCGTCCATGATGCGTCTGTCCAGGCCCGGCTTGTCCAATCGATTGTCCGGGGTACGGGACGGTATGGCCTTGGCCACAGACCCGCTCCGCCCGCGGCGAACTTTTCGGGCCCCCTCGGCGTCGTAGGACACGAGCACAGGGGGACGAGGGGGAGGGCATTGCTGGGGAGAAGGCGCACAGCGGGGCGCGGCCGGCCCGGGGATCCGCTGGAGCCCGCGGTCGAGTACCGGGTGCGGGCCGTGCTGTCA
>NZ_WWIA01000746.1 GCF_009870065.1 Streptomyces sp. SID5785
CACGACGCGGGCGTCCGGCGTCCCTTCCCCGGCCACGTCGGCCAGGGGGACCACGTACGGCGTCAGACGGCGCCGGATGTCGTCGAGCAGCCCGGCGGTCCGCGCCCCCGGCCGGTCGATCTTGTTGACGAAGATCAGGGTGGGCAGGCCGATCCGGCGCAGTGTCCTGAGCAGCAGACGGGTGTGTGCCTGGACGCCCTCGACGGCGGAGACGAGCAGCACGGCGCCGTCGAGCACGTCCAGCGCGCGCTCGACCTCGGCGATGAAGTCGCTGTGCCCGGGGGTGTCGACGAGGTTGATCCGGGTGTCGCCCACGGCGAAGGAGGCGACGGCGGAGCGGATCGTGATGCCGCGCCGGCGCTCGATCGCGCCGGTGTCGGTGCGGGTGTCCCCGGTGTCGACGCTGCCGAGCCGGTCGATGGCCCCCGTGTCGTACAGGAGCCGCTCGGTGAGGCTGGTCTTACCGGCGTCGACGTGGGCGACGATCCCGATGTTCAGGGTGGAGCGGAGCTGTGGGTGCATGGAAGGTCGAGTCCTCGGAAGTGTCCGTCCGGCGGGGTCGCTGAACTGCTTCGAGGAATCGGCGCATGCGGGGCTCCTGGTTGTGCGGGGTCGCTGTCCGGGCCATGGTGCCCGACCGGCGGGGGCGCCGCGCAACCTATTTTCGCGGCGGCCCGAACGTCCGGACGTACCGCTTCTGCCAGGGTGTCTCGACCGCGCGCCGGTCGTAGTGCCGCCGCACGTAGGCGACGGCCTCGTCGGGCGGCACGCCGTCGAGCACGGCGACGCAGGCCAGTGCCGTGCCGGTCCGTCCGCGTCCGCCGCCGCAGGCCAGTTCGACCCGCTCGTCCGCACTCCGGCGCAGGACGTCGGCGAACACGCGGGCGGCGCGGTCCCGGTCCGCGGGCAGCCGGAAATCGGGCCAGCGCAACCAGGTGGTCTCCCAGGAGGGCGGCTCGGGCGGCGAGCCGAGCAGATGGACGCCGTACGACGGCAGGGGGCCGGGCGGCAGCGGGTGGCGCAGGCCGCGCCCGCGCACGAGCCGGCCCGACGGCAGGCGGAGGACGCCGGGCGCCTCCGCGTCCCAGGGGGCGGTGGTGACCATCCCGTCAGCCTAGGCCGTGTGGCCCGGGGGTGTCCGGGCCGTGCGCGGCGGCGTCCCCGGGGCTCGTCCGCCGGGTCGCCGCCGCTGTCCGGTGATCCTGGTGATCCGCAGGTTCAGGTGGGGGTCCTCCGTCCTCGTGTGGTGTCCCGTGGGCCGCCGCAGCTCAGGTCTGCATCGGCGTCTCGCGGCCGCTCCTGAGCGCGGTGGCCGTGCAGAGCAGCCCGAGCAGGACGGTGAGACCGCCGATGATGACGTTGTTGAGGATCACGCCGCGGTCGGGGCTGGAGCCCACGACCCACGGAGAGATGATCATCCACACGCCCATGGCGCAGATGGCGCCGCTGAGACCGGACATCCGGGCGGGCGCGACCGTGAAACCGATGCCCAGGAGCGCGATCGCGATGCCCATGACCAGATTGTGGGACGCGAGGGTGGGCTGGTTGCCGGTGAAGTGCACGACCCAGGGGGAGATGGCGCAGTAGAGACCGAGCAGGAAGACCGGCCCGTCCACGAGAGCGCCTCGGCGGCCACCGAGCACGCGCGCGTACCGGTCCCGCATTTCGGATACGTCGGGGTGACCTGCGAGATCGCCCCTGTGATGGGAAACGTCGGCCATGGAAATCGACTCCTCGTTGACTGAGTCCGACCGCGTCGGCGCGGCGGGCTCGTCCCGGGGGTCGTCCCGACGGGGCGAGGGGGCCGCGCACACCCATTCTGCGCTTATTTGCTACTTATGTGTACCCGTGCTGACCAGGTGATGGTTGGGAGCCATCGCGGCCTGCGCGAGCTCCGGGACCTCCGCCACGACGACCCCTGCCGCCGCCAGTACGCCGGCCCCGTCCGCGCCCGCCACGAACGTGTCCGGCTCGCGCCACGCGGTCACCACCCGGCCCGCCCCCGACTCGACGATCAGCCGGGCGCAGGGCTTCGGCCGCGAGGCCCTCCGGGCGCACGGCTCCAGGCTGCTGTACACGGTGGCGCCGGCGAGCCGGGTGTCGTCCGGGGCGACCTTGGCGAGCGCCGCCTCCTCCGCGTGCACGACGGGATCGCCGCCCTCGCGCGAGTACCCGCGCGCCAGCTCCGTGCCGTCCGCCGCGACGACCACGGCGCCCACGCTGAACGCGGTGCGCGACGGCGGGCACGCCCCGGCGAGCTCGCACGCGATCCGCAGCCAGTGCCGGTCCGCGGCCGTCGCCCGCGCCCCGGTGCCCGGCACCGTCGGCGCGTACCGCGTGACGACCACGTCGCCGAGCAGCTCGGTGCCGAGCACGCGCATCCTGCTGCGTGGCCCGCCCGGGTAGCCGCCAGGACCGAACAGGCGCGGCGCGTCCGGCTCACCCACCACCAAGGGGGCCACCGCCAGCCGCAGTTCGTCGGCGAG